>JBMCXL010000013.1:0-18863 GCA_048621015.1 Phycisphaeraceae bacterium | reverse complement strand
CTCGTCGACGGCGAGATACGTCGCGCTGTGCTTGGCGCCCCATTGTTTCTTGCCGTCGCGATCGGTGCGGATGACACCCCAGCCGCTCTCGGCGGCGCTCCAGGCCAGGAGCAGGTTCTCGCCCGCGGCGGCGATGGTGGTGGGTGTACCGTGATCGCCGCCCCAGCCACCGGTGTTGTCGTCGGTCTTGTAGGGCGGGTCGCCCGAGTTGTGTACCGAGAGGATGAACTCGGTGGTGATCGGATCGCTGACGATGCCGCGCATCGTGTAGGTGCCCGGCGCGAGCGGTTCGCCGTCGTCGTCGAGGCCGGTCCACTGCTCGGTGACGGTGCCTGCCTTGCGTTTCGCTTCGGCGAGAACCTGGCGGCGCAGGACGTTGTCGCGGTCGTAGAGGCCGAGCGAGACGTTGCCGGCACCCGGCAGGTCAAAGCTCAGCTCCAGCGGTGTCGGTGGAGGCGCGCTTTCGCCAGCGCTGCCACCTGAGCCGGCGCTGGCGGCCTGTGGCAGATCGCCGCGCTTCGTGAAAATCGCCTTGCCCCAGCAGGCCGAGCTCTGGAACGGAAAGCCCGGCTCGCGCAGCAGGTCCACGACCCAGCCTTCGCCGCCGAGCGTCTTCAAGCCGTCGGCTCGGCCCCATTGCACCTGGAGGCTCGCCGCGGTCACGTCACCGGCGCGCGGCCGATGCGTCTCGCTCAACGTGTCCCAGGGAATGCGGTACTCCATCGTGTAGCCGTCGCCGCCGTCCCACTCGCGGTACGCGGCGTCGAACGCGTCGCGCGGGGCCACCTCGTTCGGCCAGTCCTGCTTCGGCGGCGCATAGGCCATGCTGTACTGCACGTGCAGGTTCGGCTCCTGCCGGTCGGTGTAGTACCACAGCAGCAGGTGCGCGAGCTTGTGGTGCACCTGCTTCGGTTTGTCGTATTGCGACTCGTCACCGGGAAAACGCGGTTCGAGATACATGCGAAACTGAAACGCATCGGCGTCCCATGCCTTGTCCGCGTTCGCCTCGGGATCGTGGCGGTTCATCATCGGCGTCGGATCCCACACCCGCGCACCGATGTAAAACGCCTCGTCGTCATACATCGCGTGGGTGACGACGCGACGCTGGTCGTAAGTCGCCTGCGCGACGTAGCTCTCGATGCCGGCGCTGGTGTCCCAGTCATCGAGGCGGCCGTCGATGGTGATCTCTTCCGGTGCCGGCACCACGAAGAGGCGCGCGTTGCGGCCGCGCGGGCCTTCGTCAGCGGCGCGCACGGCGTCGATCGCGCCCGCCATCAACCCCAGGGCCAGCAGACCCATGATTCCCTGTCGCATCATCTGCATTGTCTCCCGTGGATCTCGTGCATGTGGACTCATTGCCCGTCGAGCTCACGTTCCAGCATCGGCCGCACGCGTTCGTGCCATGCCCGGAACTGCTCGCTTGTGTACGCCTGTCGATCGACGCTCGTTTCGGCAACGATGAGCACACCTTCGCCGAGCGCGATGCGTTCGATCGTGACGCCGTCGACCTCGCGGCGCGAGCGCTGCGCATCGGGCAGCGCGGCGAGCGCATCGAGGATGGCCGGCGGATCGGCGACGGCGAACGGATCGATGCGCGCCCCCGTCTGCGGGTCGATGTTCATGTCCTCGCCCAGCAGCACGAACCGTTCACCGTCGCGCAGCGCCTCCGCCAGGGCGTCGAGGTGTGGCTGCCACGGCGTGCGCTGCAAGGTGCGCATGATCGCGTGCCGCGTGTCGTCCCGGCCCGGGGAGTTCAGGAAGTAGCTGAGCCGGTATTTCGCTTCCATGCCTTCGTGCGTCTCCAGATAGATCGCGCGCAGCCGGCGCAGATGATCGAGCAGCGCTTCGCTCGCCATCTCGCGCACGACGCGGCGATCTGCCGCGCGCGGCGGGAACGGTCGCAGCGCGGCGACGTCCGGCACGTCATCGACCGGCGTGAACTCGATCTCTGCCTCCGCGCGCCGGCGGGCGAGGCTGTCGGTCGCGACCAGGCGGTACGTGCCGCCCGGATCGTTGGCGGCGAAAGGCACGTGCAACGTACCGGACGAGCCGGTGATCTGGCCATTGCGGATGCTGTGCGACTCGCGGCGCACGCCATCCGGCCCGAGCACGTCCAGCACGACACCGTGCGCTGCTTCGTCGTCATCAACACCGACCAGCGTCACATCCACGGCCACCGTCTGCTCGCCGCGCACCTGCTCCGGAGCGGCGAGGCGCAGCTCACGCGGCGGTGCGCTCGCGAACGCCCACAGCGCCGCCTCGCCCGGCTTCAACGTCAGCCGATACACGCCGGGCTCGCGCGGCTCGATCGGTTCACCGCCGAACAGGTCGAACGCCTGCGCCTCGGCGTCGTGCCAGTTCACGTCCGCCGTGATAATCGGGCTGCGATGGTCGGCGAACACGGCCAGGTAGCGCACGCGCCCGTCCGGGCTCTCGAACGTCTGGCTCGCCCACCACGGCACCGCGTCACCCACGCGCGGCTCATCGGACATCTTCATGCCCCACCAACCCTCGTTCAGGTCGGTCTCCTCCAACGATGCGAAGCGAATCCCGAAGCGCGGCGCCACGCGCCCGTCATCGCGCAGAAGCGCCTCGATCAACCGCCGATATGCCTCCCGGCCGGGCTCGTAGAAGCTGTTCCACCAGTGGCTCCAGTCGTACACCATGTTCAGGTACACGACGCGCCCCTCGCCGACGCGCCGTTCAAGCAACAACGGCTCGCCGTCGTCATAGCGTGCCAGCACGCGCACGTCATCCTGCATGTCCAGCACCCGGTCGCGGCCCTCGCTGCGCAACGTCAATTCAGACGTGGGCAGCGCATCAATGCTCACCGTCGCGGTGCGCTCGTCCTGTCGCTGACTCGTGTTCAACAGCCGGAAACCGAGCAGATCGGCCAGGCCCGATGCTTCGCTGGGATAGGTCGTGAGCATGTTGCCGTGCGGGGTGCAGGCGGCGAGCCAGGGCGTGGCGATGAGCAGGCCGCCCTCGCGCACGAACTCGCGAATGGCGCGGCCGTCCTCGGGCGAAACGACTTGCGCATGCGAGGCGACGAGCACATCCGCGTCGTCGTCGGTCAACTGCCCGGCGTTCAGCACGCGCGGCAGGTAGCCGGACTTCTCCAGCGCTGAATAGACGGGTGCGTTGGGGCCCACCGCCGCGCCGAAATGGCTCTGGGCGACGCCTTTGCGCAGCGGTTGTTCGGGCACGTACATCGCCAGACCGGGGGTGTAGCTGAAACGTCGATGCAGCAGGATCGGCTCGATGGGGGCGAGCTTGCGGCGGAGCAGCCGGGTCCAGAACGACGCGCGCGTGTGCGTGAGGTCGCCGTTGAACGTCAGCGGGATATCCACC
Organism: Phycisphaeraceae bacterium; assembly: GCA_048621015.1. Lineage (GTDB taxonomy): Bacteria > Planctomycetota > Phycisphaerae > Phycisphaerales > Phycisphaeraceae > JBMCXL01. The sequence continues at coordinate 15,512 of JBMCXL010000013.1, read as the reverse complement.
CAGTAGTCGATGTGCGCGTTGCCCGCCAGCAGGCTCGAGTGCAGGACGCAGCTCCAGAGCGTGCGCAGGTCGAAGTAGGCCCACATCGCGCCGGAGAAGCCGAGGTGGTCGCCGTAGTCGCGCCGCGCGATGGCGTTGCGCGCCAGCGAGCGCTCCTTTGGATAGAACGCGCCCTGGCCGGCGAAGTTGAACACGTCCACCTTTGGGTAGAAGCCGCCGGGCGCGCTCATGATGGTGCGCGGCACGGGATTGTGATGCTCGCGCCACACCTCGGTCGCCAACTGGCAGTACTTCTCGTAGTACCAGTCGAAGAAGCGGTAGGTCTCGAAGTAGGGCGCGCTGCGCACGAGGTAGCGCTGCTCGGGGTCGACCTCGGTCAGCTCGACCTTCTCCTTGCCTTCCAGCCGCTCGGGCCGGCGCTGCTGCATCGCTTCCCAGGACTGGGCGCCGACGAATACGCGCCCCGGCCAGCGCACGTTCGCTTTGGCCAAGGGGATGTCGTCGAAGTTTGCGTGGTCCGTGTCCCATTGCTCGTTCAGGGCGTCGATGTCGCCGTCGTAACGGTCGCGCAGGTACTGCGCGAACACGCGCTGCGGCACCTCCGGCGCATGCTCGCCATCCCAGTAGTAACGCCGGCCCCATCCCCCCTTGAATCCACTCTCCTCGCCGAGCGAGACCAGGGAAACGGAGCGGTCGCCGATGCCGTGTTTCTCGGCTTGACGCTGGAGATGGTCTGCCATCATCGCGCGCGTGTCATCCCAGTTGTCATGTTTGATTTCCACGGAGAAGGTGTTGATGCCGGTGCTCTCGCGGTAAGCGCGCAAGCCATGACGGTCGGCCGCGGCGGGAAAGATGCGCATGCCCAGCGCATTGAAGCCTGCGTCGCGCATCAGGGCGACCAGTTGCGGATTGCCGCCGCGGCTCCACATGGAAAACTCGAGCTTGTTGCGCGTGTCCCACGGATCGTCGCGCTGCACCATCGCGCGGGCGGTGCCCACGACCCGGTCATCCCGCTCGAGCTGCGCGACCACCCAGTAATTCGCCAGCCACTCCGAGCCGCCGGCCGGCATCTCGAAGCGCAGCGTCCCGAGCGCCTGCCGCTGCACCACTTGCAGCGCCCGGCCGCGATGATCCACCAGGTAGCCCCGCAACGTGAGCGCGGCGTCGCCCAACTCGTCGTCCGCGGCCACCGTCGCCTCGATCGCCTCACCGCTGCGCACCGCCGACCGGTCCAGCGCCACCGTGATCGGCGCCGCATGGTCGTAGCGCAGCCATCGGCTTGCTTGCGACAGCACGCGCCCGCTCTGCGCATCGGTCACCGTCGCACGCAGTTCAAGATGCTCGTCGATGCACGGCAGCGCGGCGGTCAACTCGAACGATGCTGTGCGGCGCTGCGCGGCATCCAGCTCGACCTGCTTCGTCTGCTCGACGCGCTCGCCGGTGAAGCGGCTCGTGAGCGTCACCTGCACCGTCACGCGCCGCGCGGCATCCAGCCGATTCTCGAGGTCGACTTCGCCGGCCAACGTCTCATCGGCGCGCACGGACTCGACCTCGTCCGGCAGATCCACGCGCGCCAGCACCGGAAACGCCTGCTCGCCATGGGTCAGGCCGTAAACCAGCCGGCGCATGAACTGTGGCCACAGCGCACTTTCATCCGGACGCAGCGGGGCGTAGTGCTCATAGTCCTTCCCATGCGTCCAGTCGGCGCGTTGGCCGCCGATGGAGAAAAGCTGGACGACCTGCCCGCTTTCCGGCGCGCGTCGATACCAGAACTCCAGGTTGCGCTCGCCCACGGCGCGCGTCAGCCGCTCGGCGCGGTCGTCAATCGGCACCGCCATGTGGCTGTAGGTATGAAAGCCGGCAATCTCGAAGGGGATGCCGCGCGACAGGGGATGATCTGTCGCGCCGGCCGAGCCCGAGGTCCATGAACGCCAGCGATGGTGGGCGCGGATCGGCAGCAGGTCCGCCAACGGCCCGCTGGTCTGCGCATCGGCCTCGGGGTTGTCGCTGTCCTCGGGCATGGTGATCGGCTGCGGCCGGGCGACGTACACCAGCGCTCCGCCGCCGCGCACGTACGCCGCCAGCTTTTCGCGCACCGCGTCGAGCGGTTCGTCCTGCCGATTCCAGCGCGGCAGGCGAGCGATGACCACGTCGTAATCCTCGATCCGTTCGAGCAGACGGTCGCGATGGCCGTTGAGCATCTCGGCCATCGCCTGCTTCATCTCGGGCGTTTCCTCCAGCGGCTTATCAGCCAGATGATGGCCCAGCAGGTGATCGCGCGGCGTGACGTGCGCGAGCGTGTAGTCCACCTCGGCGCCGATCGCCGCACTCATCTGGTGCGCCCACGCCTCGCGCGCGCTGCGCTGGCCGTGGTCGTCGATCACCAGCACCCGCGGGGCATCCAGTGTGCGGCAGTGCCAGTCGGCGACCGGCATCGGCTCCGAGGCGCGCACCGTCGCGCTACTGACGACGAGCACGCCCGCGCACAGCCACCCCATCCATCGGTTGAACGATCGAGGATTCATTCGAGCCATCTCCAGGAGATACAGTGACACACGCTTCCGTGATGACGCGCCGGCCGATGGTCACTGCTTCAGATCGTCATAGACCAGACGCCAGAGTGCGGAGGTATTGCTGCCGTTGCCCAGGCCGCCGCTGATGTCGGGGTCGGCGAAAAGGTGCGGCCCCCGGTTGGCCAGCCAGTGCGCCGACCCGTCCACCAGCAGCACGTTGACGCCCTCGGGCGGCGCGTTGCTCCCGCCGCCGTGCGTGCTGAACCTGTGGCTGGGGGCGGCATAGCTGTAGGCGCAGGCGGCGATGAACACGCCTTCGCGCTGCGCGAGTTCGGCGCGGCCTTTGACCGGGGCGGTGAACAGGTTCCACACGTTGTAGGCGTAGGACGCCCAGGTGTACTGGCCGTTGCGCAGCCGCGTTTTAGCTGGCTTGGGATCGAAGTGATGCCAGCCGGCTTGTTGGGCAAGCTCGGCGGAAGGGCAGTAGTAGAGGTCCGGCTCGGCCATGTAGTCGCCGAAGTAGAGTCGGCCCCACGGCGGCGGCTCGCTGTCGTAGCGGAGCTGGCCGACTTTGGCGATCTGTGTACCGGTCCAGTACTGGCGCATGCCGCGGGCCGGCACGTACTCGTTATTGTCGCCGATATAGATGTTCACACCCATGCCGAGCTGTCGCAGCCGCGCTGCGCACTCGGTGCGTCGCGCCGCCTCGCGCGCCTGGCGCAACGCGGGCAGGAGCAGGGCGATCAACAAGGCGATGATGGAGATTACCACGAGAAGCTCGACGAGCGTGAATGCGCCACCGGGGCGTAAACGGGAGGGCGGCATGAATCGAATCTCCTTCCGGTCGATGGAGCTTGCCAGAGAGCGCGACAGACGCTCGGTCACCACATGTCATGGACGGTAAAGGTCCACAGACGGGACTGGTTGTTTTTATTGAACGTCCCCTTGTTGAGGTCGAATCCTGCGAAACGGTGCGGCTCGCGGTTGGGCATCCAGTGCACCGAGCCGTCCAGCAGCAGGATGTTCACCCCTTCCGGTGGACCGTCGGTGCCGCCGCGGTGCGTGCTGAAGCGCTCGCGGTCGATGGACGCGCCGAAGTTGTAGCCGCACGCCGCGATGTAGATGCCTTCGGCATAGATGCGATCGGCGCGGCCGTTGACACCCCTGGCGAACGGCGTCCGGGTGTTGTAGGCGTAGGTCGAAGTGGCGTACTTGTCCTGCGCCATGCGCTTCTGACTGCGCTGCGCGTCGTAGGCGTGAGCACCGTGGACCGGTACGATCTCGACCGCGGGGCAGAAGTACACCTCCTCCTCCGGCATGTAGTGTCCGTAGTAGACACGCGCCCAGGGCATGGCCTCGGTCACCGCGCCGTGCGCCGGCCGGCGGATACTGAGGCCCACCCACCAGTGCGGCGCGCCGCGCCAGGGCACGTAGCCATTCTGGTCGCCGACGTATTCGCTGACGCCCAGTCCCAACTGGCGAAGATTGGCTGCGCAGTGGGTCCGGAACGCCACTTCCCGCGCCTCGCGCAGCGCCGGCAGAAGCAGGGCCATCAACAAAGCGATGATGCTGATCACCACGAGAAGCTCGACCAACGTGAATGCATGCTTCGGCGGAGATGAACGGAGATGATGCATGATGGAGCCTCCTCCCTGGCGCCTGGCAGGTGATGTGGTCCGGAAGATGTGCCTGTGACAGGCTCGCCTTTCGGCAAAGGTGTTTACACGGATGTGCTCACGGGCGGTGGATCCTTCTCAGCCGCGGCGCGCCATTCGTGCTCGAACAGCGGGCCGACCGCTGTCCGCGCGGTCGGGGTTTCGCCTTGACGCTGAAGATCGATCAGGTCGATGCAATGACGCAGCACCTGGCGCACGTCATAACCGAGTTGAACGACCGGCACCGCACTGGCCGGCGGACGCGGAAAGTTGGCGTGCGCGATCACCTGCACGTCCGTCGGCACGTTGACACCCGCATCGGCCAAGCCCAGCGCCACGGGCTCGACCAGGTGGTCGTCGGCGATCAGCAGCGCATCGGGCCGTTCGGCGCGCGGCAGCGACATCAGCAGGTGCGCGCAGTGTCGCACGCCCGCCGGCAGACGATGGGTGAGATACAGCCGCCACTGTGTCGGGATGTGCAGGTCCCAGCGCGCCGACGCCTCGTTCACCAGCGAATCGAATGCACGCGGATCTTCCGCGAAGATCGCCACGCGCCGCGCGCCGCCCGCGTGAACGTGCGCACAGGCCCGGTCCATCCACGCCGTCCGGTCAAAGACCACCACCGGCCAGTCCAGCCGCGCGGTGGTGACCGCCACACGCGGAATGCCCGGCTCGTTCAGCAGCGGCGTCTCTTGCAAACCCTGCGGCGCCGAGGCGAAGATCAGCCCTGCGAAGCGATGGGCCCGCACCTGCGCGACCAGCTCCTCATACTGCGCCGCGTCGCGGTGGTCCGGCCAGATGTCATAGAAGACGCTGAAGGAATGGGCCTCGTCGCTGACGTTGAGCTGCCGGGCCTCCGCGGCCATGGTGTCCCAGAAGCGCGAGCCGTGCTCGGTGCCGCTGAAAGGGGCGAGCAGGGCGAATCGGCTGCGATGCGGCGGCCGGTCGGCGACGAACGTGCCCGCGCGGCCGTTGACCCGGATGAACCCCTCCGCCAGCAGCTGGTCCATGACCCGCTGCAGCGTCATCCGACTGATGCCCAGCTCGCGCTCAAGTTCAGGTCGCGTCGGTAGTTGGCGGCCCGGAGGCCACTGCCCGGCAACGATCTTGCGGCGAAGCGCCGCCACCGCCTGCTGGCTCTTGGTCACGCTTACGGACGCCATGGTTTCGGGCTTCCATGATTCATAGTTAGACGTGCCTTACTCATATGATATTTATTGTCCGGGGTGATGCAAGGCTGAATCTGCGGATGCGGGATCGCAACGGGGCCGCAGGGGCCGGCAGAGTGGCCGCTTTCAGGTGTGGGAGTACCGCCCGGGGTTTGAGCCGGCCCTTCGCTGCGCGCAGGACCGGTTGGGGGGAGTGGCAGTATGCGCGTTGGGGCAGGCGCCGGTTATGGTTGGCGGCCGGTTGCATGCGTGGGCAACGGGAGTGGGGGGAGATGGGGCGAAGCTTGACGCCGCTGTCCGGCAAGCGAAACTGGGCATTGTTTTCCCCCTCGATTGACCAACTGGATCGCAAGGAAGGAGCCGATGCGATGCGAATGTCCCCGGTGATGCGCGGTATGACGCTGGCGCTGGCGGGTCTGCTGCTGGTGCTGCCGGCGTGTCAGCAGGCCAAGCCGGACTACAACCGGCCACTGCCGCCGGGTCAGGGCGCATTGCGATTGCTCCGCGATCCGGCGCAATGGCCGGACCTGCGCACGGCGTATGAGGCGCGCGACCGCGAACTGGAAGCGGCGCTGGGGCGCTCGATCGCGTGGTTCGATCGGCCTTCGACGCAGGGATTCTTCCCGCCGCCGCAGTTGGATGACATCACGCATCAACGGGCGCACGTGAGCGCGTATGCATTTCGCGAACTGCTGCGCCAGGCGAACTCCGCATCCGCGTTCGAGCGGGCGATTCGCGATGAGTTTCACTGCTACACAAGCGTCGGCTACGACGATCGCGGGTCGGTCCTTTACACCGGCTATTTCACGCCGATCTTCCAGGGCAGCCGGCAGCGCACCGAGCGCTATCGCCATCCGCTTTACAAGCGGCCGGACTCGCTGGTCACCGAGCCGCGCACCGGCAGGCCGCTGGGGCGGCGCACCGATGACGGCGAGATCGTCTCCTGGCCGCCGCGCGCCGAACTGGAGCGCTCGGATTTGCTCGATGGGCTGGAACTGGTTTATCTGCCCGACAAGTTCGACGCCTACATCATCCACATCAACGGCTCGGCGCGGATCGATCTGCGCAACGGCGAGACGATGTACGTCGGTTACGCCGGCAAGACCGACCGGGAATACCGCGGCATCGGTCAGGCGCTGCTTGACGAAGGCGTGTTCACGCCCGAGCGGTTGTCGCTGCCCGCGATCCGCCAGTATTTCACAGAGAACCCGCACCTTCAGGACCGGTACATCAACCGCAACGAAAGTTACGTGTTCTTCACCGAATATGACGGCGGGAACTGGCCGAGCGGGTCCATCGGCGTGAAGGTCGCGACCAAGCGCACGCTCGCGACGGACAAGTCGGTCTTTCCGCGGGCGGGCGTGGTGCTGGTCGACACGGCGATTCCCACCCAGGGCGGCGGCGAGCGGCGGTTCACGCAATTCATGCTCGACCAGGACACGGGCGGAGCGATCCGCGCCGCGGGCCGGGCGGACATCTACATGGGGATCGGTGACAACGCCGAAACGCTCGCGGGCCGGCAGTTCGCGGAAGGGCGGCTGTACTACTTTTTCCTGCGCCCCGAGTCCGTTTCAGCGTGGCGCGACCGCATGGAGGCGGACGGTCACGCGGATGCCTCGTCCGGTACGAGCTTCAGTGCGTTGCGAAAGTAGATCTTTTCGCGCACGTCGTCCGGCAGATCAAGCGACTGAAGAAACTGGTGCAGGTCGGTGCCGTAGTAGTCGCGCGCAAAGAGCAGGCGGTCGGCGTAGCGCGTGAGAAACGCTTTGGCGTGGTCGGCGTCGCGCTTGAGCGCGCGCAGGGCCGAGCCGGCGGAGAGGTCGGCGTAGAGGTTGGGATGGTTGTCGAATGCCTCGTGGAGTCGGCCGCCTTCGACGATCGGGCCGGTGGGATAGTTTTCGCTGCTCCGCTCGGCGTCGCCGCTGATGTAGCGCCAGAAGCCGGGGGCATGGCCGATGAAGGTGGTTTCGGGGCAGGCTTCCACCGCGCGCAGCAGGTTGTCGAGCGTGCCGCCGTACCAGTTCGGGCAGTAGGTGGGAACGCCCGTCTCGGCGTCGGGCAGGTAGGGGGCGTCGAGGTGGAGCACCACGGGGCAGTTCAGCGCGCCCGCCTTGCGGAACAGGTTGAGGCAGCGCGGATCGTCGAACAGCACGCGAAACTTCCATTCCCCGCAGACGCGCACGCCGTGCATGTGGCAGGCCGCTTCGAACAGCGCCGGCGCATCGCCGCGCAACGGGTGCGGGCAATAGCCGAGCACGAAGCGGTCAGGATAGCGATCGCGCGTGAGGATCAGATCGCCCAGCGTGATGCCGGCGTGCGTGCCGTCGGGGCGCATGTGCAGCGGGTTGAGCACGCGGTGGTAGCGCGGCGCGTCTTCCTCGGGCGCGATCTCCCACGTGAGCAGCCACGCGGTGTCGATGCCGTGATCGTCCATGTCGGCGATCAGGCCGGCGTCGTCGCGGTGGTGCCAGAACACGTGCTGGTGGGTGTCGACAATCATCGGAGAATCACGGCAGCTCGTGCAGTTGGCTCGCCTTGCCGAGCTTCGGGCAGAGCTTGTCGATGCAGACCGGCTCGCCGGTGGTGAAGCTGTGGTTGGCGCCGATGCCGATGAGGATGGACGCGGCGCCTTGGCCGTGCGCGGCGCTGCGGTGCCAGGGATCGTCGGGCGGATTGTGCGAGAAGATCTGCTCGACGAGCTTGGGGTCGCCGCCGCCGTGGCCGCCGGTGGCGCGCGGGATGTCGACCTCGTACGGGCGGCCGAACATGGGGTGGACGACGATCCGGGTCTCCCAGAAGGTTTCGGGCTTGCCGCGCGCGCTGCCGTTTTCGTCGACGTAGTGTGCGGCTTCGACTTCCTGGAACTCCAGTCGGCCTTGTGTGCCGTTGAAGACGACGTAGAAACCCTCGCGCGGGAGATAAGCGTTGAGCGAGTAGTTGAGCACCGCGCCGGTGCGGTACTTCACGAGCACGCTCATGGTGTCTTCGATGGAGATGTTGTCGCCGAAGACGTTGCGGTCGCGCTGGTAGCCGTCGTGCTTTTCGGCTTCGAGGTAGAGCTTGCGGACGTGCTCGTCGGCGTCGAGTTTGAGGGCGAAGGGGTCGCCCGTGGTGTCGTGGCCGGTGTAGCGGTCGTACTTCACTTCGACGCCGCGCTGCTTCGCGTTTTCGCGGCCGTAGAAGGCGAGCTTGCCGAAGCCGAACACGCTTTCGGGCACGGCATCGAGCCACCAGTTGACCAGGTCGAAGTGGTGCGTGGACTTGTGCACCATGAGCCCGCCGGACTTGTCCTTCTCGCGGTGCCAGCGCCGGAAGTAGTCGGCGCCGTGGCTGGTGTTCAGCAGGTATTCCATATCGACGTGAATAATGTCGCCGATCACGCGGTCGTGCTGGAGCAGCTTGCGCACGAGCGTATTGCCCGGCGCCCAGCGATAGTTGAACGCCACGCGCAGCTTGCGGCCGGTGCGCTCGACGGCATCGACGATCGCGCGGCACTTCTCGTCGTCGATGGTCATCGGCTTCTCGGTGATCGCGTCGCAGCCCTGTTCCATCGCGCGGATGACGTACTCGTGGTGGAACGCGTCGACCGTGGTGACGATGACCGTGTCGACCTTCTGCTCCTTGAGCATCTTGTCGAAGTCGGCAATGTCATAGGCGGGCACGGCATCGTGGCCGAACTGCTCGCGCAGCGTCTCGTTCCAGTAGGCGATCCGCTGGGGGTTCGGATCGCACAGACCGACGAGCTCGGCCTCGTCCGCATAATCCGTGACGATGGGATTGACGAACATCCGGGCTCGGCCGCCTGTGCCGACCACGGCATATCGTGTCCGTTTGCGACTCATCCGCGTGGGCTCCTGCTGTTGACCGTTGACTGGCATCCATGCGGCGCGGACCAGCGCCCCGGCTGCGCCGCCGAGCCCACGACCTTAGCGATTATTCGGGAAAAGCACCAATCGCCGGTCCGCACTGGTCGCTTAAGCGACCAGTCCACCACCCGCGGCGTTGTCTCCCACCAGCCGCGCATAAAGCGCCACCGTCTGCGCGAGTTGATCCTCGAACGTCAGGTTCGCCCGCGCGTGCTGCGCCGCCGTCTCGCCCATCCGTCGCAGCGCCGACCGATCCGCCAGCAGCGCCAGCGCCGCCGCCACGAACGCCTCGCGGTCCACCGCCACCGCCCGTCCCGTCCGGTCCGCGCTGATCTGCGCCTGCCATCCACCCGTGCGCGTGCGCAGCACCGGCCGACCGACGCTCATCGCCTCGGCGCCCACCAGCGCGAACCCCTCCACCGCCGAGGGCACCAGCAGCAGGTCGCACGCTTCGTACACCACGCGCGGTTCGCCCGGCGGCAGCAGTCGCACGCATGCATCCAGCCCGCGCTGCGCAATCCGCTTGCCCAGCGCATGCGCCTCCCCGCCACCGCCCATCATCACCACGCGCAGCGTCGGCAACTGGTCGCGCGCCGCTTCGGCCACGTCCAGTACCCACGACGGGTTCTTCGGCGCTTCAAGTCGACCGACGAAACCCGCCACCGGCGCATGCGCCGGCAACCCGAGCCGCTGTCGCGCAGCGAGACGGTCCGCCTCGCTCGCCTGTGGAAAGCGTTGCGGGTCCACGCCATGCGGAATCATGGTGATGCGCTCGCTCGGCATGCCGGCAGTGTCGCTCAGCCATTGCTGCGCTTCGGGCGAGGCGGTCAATGCATGATCGCCGAAATCGCTCAGCCACCGCCACGGCAAGCCCATCGGAATCATCGGCATGTGCAGGGAGAACAGCAGCGGCACGCCGCGCCGCCGCGCGAGGCGCCGACCCACTAGGCTCGCGCGGCGGTGGTGGGCGTGGACTAGGTCGAGCCGCTCCCTGGCCAGTGCGCGCTCGATCTGTCCCGCGCGGCGCCACAGTGCGACCGGGCCGCCGGTCATCGGCACGACGATCGTTTGCCACGGCTCGCCTTCGAACCGGCTCTGCCAGTCGCCCGGTCCACCGGCGATGGTGACGGTGTGGCCCGCCGCGCGCAGGCCGCGCGCGAGGTCGAGGGTATATCGGCTGATGCCGCCGCCTTCGAGGCGCGTCAGCAGATGCAGCACGTGCAGTGGCCGCGACGGGGGATCAACCATGCCGGCCCCGTTCCTTCATCGCTGTTCGCATGGAGCCCGCCTTTCGCCGTTGGCTCACCATGCTCGCCGATGATGCGCGCCGCCACAACCTCGCACCCGTGCGCGGCGCGACCGACATGAAAAAACCGCGCAGGATGCGCGGTGAGTCCATGGATGGCTGCATCCCAACCCCTCCCCCGCGATGGAGAGAGGGGTTGAGATGGATGGCGCGTGATGTGTTATTACAGCGCCGCGAGATCGGTCTCGCCGGTGCGGATGCGCACGACGTTGGCCAGCTCGTAGACGAAGATCTTGCCGTCGCCCACCTCGCCGGTGCGCGCCGCCTGCGTGATTGCCTCGATCGCCTGCGCCAGGTCCTCTGGCTTGACCGCGATCTTCAGCAGCACCTTCGGCACAAAGCCCACGTCCATCCGCCCGCCCCGGTAACGCTCGGTGTGGCCCTTTTGCCTGCCGAACCCCTTGCATTCCAACGCGGTGCAGCCGAGCAGGCCCAGGTCCGTCAAACGCCCCTTCACCTCGTCCAGGGCCGACGGCTTGATGACAGCTTCAATCATGTGCATGGCATGTTCCAGATATTCAGAGTTCAGAAATCAGTATGAAGCGACGCGACTCTGTCGCGCACCCTCTTGCGCACGAGGCTCAAATCTCCCGCGCGTGATAGCTCTTGATGAACGTCGGCTGAAAATCAGGATAGGCGGCCATGTCGTGCTCGCCGAGATCCAGACCTTCAATTTCCTCGTGCTCGCTGACGCGCAGACCCACCGTCGCCTTCAGCACGCCGAGCACGACGGCCGCGAAGACCGCGGTGAACGCGCCCATCGCCACAATGCCCACGAACTGATACCCGAGCTGGGCCAGCCCCGCCTTCGCGCCGAAGAGGCCCACCGCGAGCGTGCCCCAGATGCCGCAGACCAGGTGCACGCTGATCGCGCCGACCGGATCGTCCACCTTCAGCACCGAGTCGATCATGACCACGGAGAAGTAAACCAGCGCGCCCGCGACGAGGCCGATGACCCCGGCCTCCCACACGGCCATCTGGTCCGCGCCGGCGGTGATGCCGACCAGGCCCGCGAGGATGCCGTTGAGCGCCATGGTGATGTCGGGCTTGCTGCCGACGACCCAGGAGGTCAGCCCCGCGGCCACGCCGCCGCCGGCCGCGGCGATGGCGGTGGTCACCAGCGTGAGCGAGACCAGCCCCGGGTCCGCGCTGAGCACCGATCCGCCGTTGAACCCGAACCAGCCGAACCACAGCAGCAGCACGCCAATCGTCGCCAGCGTCATGTTGTGGCCGGGGATGGGATTGATCCCGCCGTCCTTGCGGTACTTGCCGAGGCGCGGGCCGAGCATCCACGCGCCGACCAGCGCGCCCCAGCCGCCGACCGAGTGCACGATCGTCGAGCCGGCGAAGTCGTAGAAGCCCAGCGCATCGAGCCAGCCCGCGCCCCATTTCCACGACCCGGTGATGTTGTAGCTCACGCCGACGAACAGCACGGTGAAGATCAGGAACGGCGCCAGCTTGATGCGCTCGGCGACCGCGCCGGAGACGATCGTCGCGGCGGTGGCGGCGAACATCGCCTGGAAGAAAAAGTCGGTGAAGACGGTCATGTCCAGCTCGTAACCTTCGGGCGTGAACAGCGAGGCGTCGCCGAGACTATGCGGCCCGAGCGCGAGGAAGCTGAAGCCCCCGAATCCGATCACGCCGTTGAACTCGCCGGGATACATCAGCGCGAAGCCGATCAGCGCGTACATCAGGATGCCGATGCAGATGATCATCGAGTTCTTGAAAAGGATGTTGACGTTGTTCTTGGCGCGCGTCAGGCCGGACTCCAGCGTGGCGAAGCCCAGGTGCATGAGAAACACCAGGCAGCCGGCGATCATGATCCAGAGGTTGTTGGCGGTGAAGATCGCCCCTGCGGCGCCCGGCTCGTCCTGCGCCGTGGCAATGGCCGGTGCGCCAAGCACCAGCAGCAGCGCGGCGCTGGCGATGATCCATCTACTCGTTCGCGTGACTGGCATGTTTCCACTCCGTGTGTGATGGCGCACAACGACCGCGCGGATCGCGCCTCGCGCATCGATCGCTTCGTGCGCCGGGTTCGATGGCTGCCGCGCTGCGCGATTGCGCATCAGGATGCGAAGCAACACGGCTCGCTCATGCAGGATTTGCAACACCCGTGCCATTCCGCCGCGCATGCCGCGGGAATGACGGCAAGTGATCCACAACCATGGCTCAAAGCCGCCCAGGCCGGTTCGCAGGTCCGACGAGCCGAAAAAGCGGCCGCCGCGCGCGGGCTGGGCGCGCCCAATTACTAGGCATCTGCCTGAAAACTGCCTTCGCCACAATCGCGCCGCGCTCGCGCCCCGGCAGGCCCGCGCTCATACCTCCGCCCCGGTGCCTACGACCGGCGACCGCGCGGGCTGCGGTTTCATCGGTCAGGCTGTAGAATGAGGCCGCTTGAGGCAGCGCTGCCATCTCGCGCCGCCATCCGGTGGCGAATCCAGGAGCGAGTTCGGGTCGGCCGGGGGCGAGTCCGGGGCGAGCCCCGACCTTGCCGGCGTTGCCAGCGTGAAGGAGCGGCTACATGAGTTGCCAAACGGATCATACGACGCCCCCCAACCATCCCCCGCAGCCCGCGTCGCTTCGCTGGCGGCGGAACCTCCGCGGTGTGGGTGTCGCCACGGCAGTCATCATGGCGGTGATGGCGCTGGGCGACCCGCTCCTCGCCCAGGAGGATGAGCCGAGTCTCCAGGCCAAGTTGGATGTCGAGGCGCTGCTTACCCGTGAGCGCGTGCTCGACGAGCAGGCGGAAGGGCCGGTGTGGACCGTCACGCCCCAGCCCGGGCGGCGGCTGATCCACGTGCCGATTCGCTTCGAGCAGCCCGAGGCGGAGCTGGACGTCCGCCAGCCGCCGGTCGAACTGGACGGTGGCTTTTTCATCGCCTGGCACATCCAGCCCCGGGAGCCGGAGCCGCAGACCGGGCTGGGCCGCCGCGGCGACCGGCGCGACCGTTCCCAGCGCAGGGACATGGGCAGGGGGATGGACATGGACATGGACCGCGCCCCGTTTCCACCCGAGGGAGCGGCTCCGGACCCGCAGATGATCGATCCGTCGTCCGACTCGGCCCCGAGGGTGCCCGCCGGTCCGCCGGACAACTTTCCTCCCGACGCGCCGCACTTCACGCGCGAGATCACCCTGCTGCCCAACGGCCGCGTCCGCTGGGAGCTCGATCGCAACATTCCCCGTGCGGAAGTGCAGGAAGGCGAGCAGGCCTGGCGCATGAAGTTGCGCCCCGGCCGCTTCCGCGAGCTGTTCCCCGAAGCGCCGGAGCGCCCGCGCGATCGCAGCGCCGACGTCCAGCGGCAGTGGCGCGCGGACATGGTCGAGCATCGCGATGTCGTGCGCGAGCTGCGCGAGTTCCAGCGCGGGGTGATGGATTTGCAGGACGTGTTCGAGATCGGGCCGCGCCCGCAGCTCTGGGCCGTCATCTCCGTGTTCAGCAGTACCCGGGAACTGACGTTCCTCGGCGATGCGCCGCTGCCGTGGACGATCGCCATGGACGACCTGCGCCTGCTGCGCGAGCAGGCGGCCAGCGAAGAGATCGCCGGTGACGGTGAGCTGGCGCGCATGAACGAGCTGGCGGCGACGGGTCATCCACTGACGCTCCGTGCGCTGGCGCATGCGTTGCATCGCACGGATACCGGTGCGGAGGTTGAATCCGGCACGCCCGTCTATCGCCTGCTGGAGACGATCGTCCGCGGCGACGACGATCTCGCCCGCCAGCGCGTGCTGCGTGATCTGGCGCGCGCCGCTCCGCCTTCGCGCGCCGCGCTGCAGTTGCTGCGCGAGGCTGCGCCCATGATGGACCCCCAGACCAAGCTCCTGTCGCTGCGCAGCCTCCTGCGCGCGGACCTGAGCGACACGCAGCGCCAGCGCGAGGTCATCGAGACGACCAACCGCCTGCTTGCCGACCAGGAAGGGCCGGCGCCGGCGGGCGTGCTTCAGGTGCTGACGGAGCAGATTGGCGAGGACAGCCCGCTGCTGCTGCCGGCTTCGCACAACATCGACCTTGCCGCCTTGCCGGAGGATCGGCGCGATGCGGCGATCGCCTACACCATCGGCGCGGCCGGCCGATCGCCGCTGGCGGCGAACTGGATCGATCACCGCCTGCTCGGCACGAACGAGCACGAGGTCGTGCATCGCACGCTCGACCTGCTCGCCCGCGCGGACACCGGCCCCAATGCCGTCACGCCGATTGTCGAGGGCGCCTTTGACCTGCTGTTCGAGCGGCGCGCCAGCGCGCAGGAGACAGATCAACCTGACGTCATGCCGCGCGTGGAAGTGCCGATTCCCATCCCGTCGGAAAACCACGCGCTGTACCGGATACTCAACAGCGGCAACGAGGATCTGCGCCGCCTGGCGTGGGAAGCGCTGCCGATGTTCCGTGTGCCCGACGAGGCCGGGGACAGCGAGCGTCAGCAATACGAACAGGTGCTCGACGCCGCGTTGGAGCAGCCGCGCACGCCGCCGAAGATCGTGACGTTCCTGGACCACCAGCCGGACGGCCTGCTCGCGGCGACCGGGCTGCTGCGCGTGGCGCTGGACGGCGATGAGCAGGCGGCGCAGGAAGCGTCGCGCGCCCTGCATGGCTCCGGCCGGCCGATCGGTGAGGCGCTGCTGCGGCTGGAGGAGGCCGAACGCAACCTCGCGGCGCGCGAGTTGTACGAAGCGCTGATGGGTGAAGCGCCGTTGACCGTCGGCCTGATGCGCGGCCGGGACAGTGAGCGCGTGGTCGAGTGGTTCGGCGCGCAGGTGGCTGCGGGACAACTGCCCGACTCCAAGCAGTGGGCGCGGGTGTACGACGAGGAGCAACTGGTCTCCCGCATCGGTTCGAGCGACCCGGAGCTGGCGCGCGGCGCGGTGGCGGCGCTGGTCGCACAAGCGGGCGGCGCACCGGACGCGGCGCAGGAGTTGGCGGCCCGCTTCGCCAACCAGAGCGACCGCTCCACTGAGGCCATGCGCGAGTCGTGGCGACAGGCGAAGCGCAACATCTACGCCCGTCGGC
>JBMCXL010000012.1:0-20016 GCA_048621015.1 Phycisphaeraceae bacterium | reverse complement strand
GGCTGCGGTGCAGGCCGTTGATGAAGCCTTCGACCACGAGCTTGGCGACCAGCGGCGAGAGGCCGAAGCGCGCGAGCACGGCCGGGTCGAGGTAGCGCTGCGGGTTCTCGTCGCGCATCGGCTCGGCGAGGTCGGCGCCGTGGCGGTGGTGGCGCACCTTGCGGCGCAGGCCGTGCCACCAGTTGGTGAGCGGCCCGCCGCGCTTGGACGCGGACGAAGCGCCGTTGCCGCCGTTGGATGTTGCGCTGGGGATGCGGGTCATATTGTGCGTGCTTGCCTTCCTGATTCAGCCACAGATGAACACAGATCAATACAGATGAAAAACGATACCGCGGAGGGCGCGAAGGCGAGATTCTTTTCTGATTTCACTTATCTGCGTTCAACCGTGTTCATCTGTGGCTCCAACAACCGCTCACGCGTCGGCGCGCTCCGGCACGTGCTCGATGAGCTTCTCGATGATCTGGTCGGTGGTGACGCCCTCGGCCTCGGCCATGAAGCTGGGCGTGATGCGGTGGCGCAGCACCGTCGCCGCGAGGCGGCGCACGTCGTCGCACGCCACGTTGATGCGCCCCTGCAGCGCCGCGTAACACTTGGCCGCGAGAATCAGCGCCTGGCCGGCGCGCGGCCCGGCGCCCCAGCCGACCTGCTGGCGAATGAACTCCGGCGCGTCCGCCTCGTTCGGGCGCGTCGCACGCATCAGGTCCACCGCGTAACCGACCACGTGCGGCGACACCGGAATGCTGCGCACCGTGCGCTGGTATTGCAGCAGATCCTCGCGCGAGAGCACCGGCTCGACGACGCCCTCCTCCATGCCGGTCGTGCGCGCGATGATGTCCTGCTCCTCCTCACGCGTCGGATAACCGATGATCGTGTTCAAGAGGAAGCGGTCCTTCTGCGCCTCGGGCAGCGGATACGTGCCTTCCTGATCGATCGGGTTCTGCGTCGCGAGCACGAAGAATGGCCGCTCCAGGTCGTACGTCTTCCCGCCCACGCTCACCTGCTTCTCCTGCATCGCCTGGAGCAGCGCGCTCTGGGTCTTCGGCGGCGTGCGGTTGATCTCGTCCGCCAGCACGATGTTGGTGAACACCGGCCCGGGCACGAACACCGTCACACGCTTGCCCGTGGTGTGGTCTTCCTCGATCACGTTCGTGCCCGCGATGTCCGACGGCATCAGGTCCGGCGTGAACTGGATGCGGTTGAACTTCAGCGACAGCATCTCCGCGAGCGTGTGGATCATCAGCGTCTTGGCCAGGCCCGGCACACCTTCAAGCAGGTTGTGGCCGCCGGCGAAGACGGTGATGAGCAACTCTTCGAGCACGTCGCGCTGACCGACGATCACCTGACTGAAAGCTTTCATCATGCGCTGGTGCGCATCGTGCAACTGCTCGACGTGCGCCTCGATCTGGCTCTCGTCGATCGCGGCCGCGGTTTGCGTCTGCATCTGATCCTGCGTGTTCTGACTCATGATGGTGCTTCCCATGGCGCGGCGGCCGACGCCGCGACGTGTGGTTCTCAGAGTGGGTGGTTCTCAGAATGGTTCGGTGGGTTCAGGTCAACGGCTCCGACCGTGCGTGAAACGAGCGGCGGCCTGCGCCGTCGGGCCGGTCCTTGCCAGTCGTAATGTGTGGGTCATCGCAGCAACCGAGTCGAAGTCGGGCGAAAGGTCATCCGGACCGTCCCGCCCCCCTTCGCGTTCAGGCCGTCGCGTTCGGGGTGGGAACGCCATGATACCGGCTCCGCCAGCCGGGGCGAAACCCCCCACCGGTGGATCGGCGCCACTTTTCGCCATCCACCGCTCTCCCGTGCACGCCAGCGCGTTCAACTCCGGTTTTCCTTCCCAACGTCCGCCCGGAAGCCCCTACCCCAGCTCCCCCGCGCGCGTCAGCTCCACCAACTCGTGCACGATCTGCTGAAGCACCTCCACGATGCTGCCGCCCGCGTCGATGCGCGCGATCCGATCCGGCGGGTAATGCTCGATCACCGCTTCGAGCTGCTCGCGATGCCGGTCGATGCGGCCGCGGATGGTCGATTCGCTCGCATCGTCGGCCCGGCCCTCCTGGCCGGCGCGCCGACTCAGCCGCTCGACCAGGATCGCCTCGTCGTGGCAGTCGAGCATGAACAGCCGCACGACTTCCAGCTTGTCATCCAGCGTCCGCGCCTGCTCGAGCGTGCGCGGCATGCCGCCGGCGATCAGCGTCTGCGCCTCGGCCTGGAAGCCGCCTTCCTGCTCCAGGCGACGCAGGTGATCGAGCCAGATCGAGATCGCCCAGTCGTCCGGCACCAGTTCGCCGCGCTGCAGGTACTGCTGCACCTCGCGGTCGCGCGCCGCCTGCGCGTCGAGCCCGCGGAACACCTCCCCCGCGTCGACGTACACGAAGTTCGGCAGCCGCCCGATCGCGTGCCCCTGCGTGCTCTTGCCCGTGCCCGGCAGACCCATGAACAGTAGTGTGCGGTAGCGCTTGGCCATGATGCGCTCATCATACACTCATCCGCCGGGACCTCACGCCGCATCCCACGCGCGGCGCAGCGCGTCGCGGCTGTAGACCAGGTGATGCGACTCGGGGCTGAAGACTTCAAGCGTGATCGTGGCATCGTAGCCGGACGCCTTGAGCGCGCGGACCGCGGCGCAATAATCGACCGTGCCGGTGCCCAGCGGCAGGTGCAGGTCGGCGGCGCCGCCCTTGTTGTCGTGCAGGTGTACATGGCGCAGGCGATCGCCGAAGCGCTCGACCAGCTCGTAGGTGGTGTTCTCGGTGGTGCGCAGATTGCAGTGGCCGATGTCGATGTGCAGGCCCAGATCCGGCAGCGGTTCGAGCAGCTCGGCGAGTTGGTCGGCGCTGTTGAAGCTGCCGGGGATGTTCTCGACCATGATGCCCACGCCGTGCTGTCGGCCGGCCTCGATCAGCTCGCGCAGGCTCTGGAGGTTGCGCTGCACGAGAAACGCGCGGTCGTGCATCGGGGCGCGCACGTCGGGATGGACGTTCATCCACGCCACGCCGATGGCGGCGAACGTTTCGATGCACGATTGCAGCACGGCGACGGCGCCGGCGCGGACGGGCTCGAACGGACTGGCGATGGGCAGGTAGTAAGCCGTGTGCCCCACCGCCGGCATGCTGTGCGCCGCCAGCGCCGCGCGCACCTGCGCGGCGTCGATGCGCTGTGGCGCGGCGGCGGGCGGCTCGAGCGTGAGGTCAACAAAGTCCAGGCCCGTCGCCGCCATCCACTCCACCTGCTCGATCACGTCCGCCTGCGGATGATTCATCGCGCCGATCAGCATGGCTGGCTCGCTTTCTGCTCACTTCTCGGTCACGCCTCGGCCGTGCGCGACCTCCGCGGTTACGTGGTGGTGTGCGTCCCTGTCTCCGCCGGGCCGAACCAGTCGTGGACGCGGTTGAACAGCGCCGCGCGGCGCCGGCCGCCGGCGCTGGCCGGCTCCTCGGGCAGATGGTCCAGGCCCAGGCGCTGCCAGACCCACGTCGGCACGTCACGCGCGCCCGCCGGCGAAATCCAGCGGAACATGGTCAGCAGCGACGCCAGCAGCAACCGATCCTCGTCCACGCGATCCAACAGATGCTCCCATTGCAAATGACGCGCCTGCGCATACAGCAGGCTGAGTACCTCCGGCCAATCGCAGCGGCCACGGTCCATCACGTAGAGCTTGGCCCAGACCAACTCCTCCGGCGGCACGACGCGCACCGCCAGTCCGCGCATCATCGCCGACAGGCCACGCTCGATCCAGTCAGCGTCAACCGACGCGCGGTGGTTCGCCATCGCCCAGATCACGTCGATGATGATCCCCTCGCGATAACCGCGATAGATCCAGCTTCGATCGTACGGGTCGCGATGGTAATAGTCCTCGAGACCCAGCTCGGTCAGCACGTCGATGAACTGCTGGCGATGCTCGGGCAGCACGAGCAGATCCATGTCCTTGGTGTTGCGCCAGCGGCGCGTGTAGAGCGACACCGACAGGCCGCCGCCGATGACGTAAGGCAGGCCGCGCGCGTGCACCGTCTCCAGCACCCGCTTGTAGAGCTGCCACTCGTGGTCGGCCAACAGCGTGCCCCACGTCTGATCGACCGTCATCTTCGCCGAGCCGTGCTGCAGCATCGCGCTTGCCTCACCCGGTAGAACGGATTGCTCGCCGTGCCCGCGCGGGTTATAGGCGCATGCGGGGGTTCGGTTCATCACCGGACGCCAAGTTTCGCGGAAAGCCCCACGCGCGCACCGGGAAAGCGCCGACGGATGCCCCCCCGCCGCTTTGAGCTTGTTTCACCACTCTGACCTCCCGACACTTTTTGCGCAGGCGCTGCGACACCCTCTCCCCTCGGGAGAGGGTGCCGAGCAGGGCAAGCAACATTCGCCAGTAAGCGTCCAACGAGGCGGGTGAGGGGATTACCGTCGACCGGGGATCGTCTTCGCGATGCAACGCGCTGCGGTGGTCGTTGATCCCCTCACCCCAGCCCTCTCCCAGGGGGAGAGGGTGCATATGCCGGCTGCGCCGGCGTCAAAAAAGTGTCGGGCGGTGAGTTCCCTTGAGGGAGGGGGTTAACGATCGCGCGTGCGCCCGTGGTGCAGCACGGCTGTGAAACAGATGCGTTGCCGGTCGGTGGAACTGCGCTAGACATAGAGCACGACGTGCTGCTGCTCGACGTTGACGGCGAAGGTTTCCACGGCCGGGTCGGGCTCATCGCCTTGCGGACCGGGCTGGGTGCGACTCTGGCCGCGCTCGTCCTCGACGTGGACCTCGTAGGACTTGACGCGCAGGCGGTGCGGGTTGAACACGCTCTTGCCGGTGGTCAGGTCGAACTCCCAGCCGTGCCAGGGGCAGCGGATGATCTCGCCGTCGCGGCCCCAGTGGTATTCACCGGGGTTGGATGGCAGCGCGGTGCCGGTGACCTTGCCCTTGCACAGCGGCGCGAGCTGGTGCGGACAGACGTTGCGGATCGCGTGGTACTTGCCGTTGACGTTGAACACGCCGATCGATCGGCCGTTGATCTCGACGATCCTGCGCTCGCCGGGCGGCAGCTCGTCGACGGCGCAGATGACGTGGCGCTGTTTGGTGCGGGTGGAGGGCATCAAACGCTTACTCCTGAACGCCAGGATACAGAGGCGCCAAGTCGCCAAGAAAGAAAACATTCGTTTTATTTTTACTTTCTTCTTTCATTCTTCCGGCGTCCTAGCGTCCTGGTGTCCTGGCGTTGATGAATCATCCAAAAGGCCATAGAGCTCCGCGGCGTTGCGCCACATGATGCGCTCGCGCAGGTCGTCGGGCAGCTTCGGCAGGCCGTGGGTGGGCGAGTCGTAGTCCCAGTGGGGATAATCGCTGGAGAACATCACCGTGCGGTCGGCGCGCATCATGTCGAAAAGCTGGAGCAGTTGCTCGGAGCGCGGCGGCTCCTCGATGGGCTGGGTGGTCAAGCGGATGTGCTCGACGATGTACTCGCTGGGCAAGCGCTTGAGCCAGGGGGCCTGCGTGCGCAGGGCTTTCCAGTTCTTGTCCATGCGCCACATGACGTGCGGCAGCCACGCGAGGCCGCCTTCGAGGCAGACAAAGCGCAGGCTCGGAAACTTCTCGAACACGCCTTCGAGCACGAGGCTGATCACGTGCGCCTGGTAACCCTGCGAGAGATTGGTGTGCCATTCGAGGTAGTTGCGCGGCCAGCCGACGTTGGTCGGCGCGCCGGCGATGCCGCGGCCTTCGGTGCCGGGATGGATCGCCACGGGCAGGCCCAGTTCGGCGGCGGCCTCGTAGATGGGGTGGTACTGCGGGCGGCCGTAGGCCACGGGCGCGGCGCTGCACATGAGCACCTGCACGATGCGCGGATGGTGGCCGACGCGCCGAATCTCGCGCGCGGCCTCCGCGCCGTCCTGGGGCGCGATGACCAGCGAGCCGAAAAGACGGTCGTCCTTGTCGAGCCAGTGGTCGATCAACCAGTCGTTGTAGGCGCGGGCGAGCGCGGCGGCGTAGTCGAAATCGGGCGTCGTGCCGAGGCCGAGAATGCCGCCACCGGTGAGGATGGCGTAGTCGACACCGAACGGGTCGAGGTGCTGGCGCTGCATCGTTTGGAGCGACGAGCCGGCGGGTCCACCCTCGTCGGGCGCGGCATCGCGGCGCGCCACGCCGATCGGGCTGAAATACGGGCTGCCGGGCATGCGCACGCCGACCTGCGCGAAATAGGGATCGAGGTACGGCGTGAGTTCGCTCGCGTCGCGCCAGGTCTGATGCACGTCACAGTCGATCAGCGTCAGCGGGCGCGGCTGATTCTGCGCGGTGGCGGCGGCGGATTTGCTGCGAGGGGCAGCGGTTTCGCTCATGGGGCGCTCCTCCCGTCAGTTTAACGCACGGGGGCTCGTGTCAACTTCGTTTATACCCCACTCAGGCGTCCGTCAAAGTCGATGCGGATGGTATGCTGGAAATCGCGCCCGGCAGCCCGGTACAGCCGGAGAGGAACGCCCATGCCACACACCGCCTCCCGATCTTCAGTCAGCGACGAACCCGTGTCTTATTTTGAGCGCGTCTTCGACGTGGCGGTCTACGGCAGCGGCTATGCCGCGTTCGCCGCGGCGATGACGCTGCATCAATCCGGCCGGCGTGTGCTGCTGGTGCATCGGCTGCCGGACATTGTCTGGGAAAGCGGCCGCGCGTTCGCCGGCGACACCGGCACGCTCAACGCCGCGCTGTGGCGCGACTGGATCGATGATCTTGCGCAGCGCGGCGCGGTCGGCGAGAACGGCGCGATCGACGGCGCGATCGCCGAGGTGGTCGCCACCGCGCGGATGAAGCACGCGGGCCTGCCGGTGCTCTATTACATCACGCCGCTGGCGGTGGAGATGGCCGGCGATGCGCTGGAGGCGGTGATCGTCGGCACCAAGTCCGAGCCGCGCCGCATCGTGGCGCGCCAGTGGATCGACGCATCCGAGACCGGTGAGCTGCGCCGGCTGATCGATCCTGCGCAACAGACGCGCCAGCCCGATCGACTCGTCCGCCGCGCGTTCTATCAGCACGACGACTGGCCCGACGCGACCGAGCGCGATCTGCCCGAAACCGAAGGCGCGACGCTGCGCTGGCAGCGCGGCATCTGGCCGAGCGAGCGTTGTCTCACGATGACGCTGCCGGGCGACGCGGTGCGCAACGGCCGCGACGCGGTGATCCCCGCGCTGACCACGCTCCACGAGATGCAGCCCGAGGCGATGCGAAACGCCGTGCTCAGCCACAGCAGCGTCGAAGCCCTGCCGATCTACGATGAAACATCGGCATCCTCGCCGCGCGCGATCGCCGACAACCTCTTCTGCGCCTCGCCTGCGTGGCGCGCCGGCGCGGTGCGCACGCTGGCGGATCGCTTCGCGCTGGGGCTCGAAGCTGTAAGCGAACTGGAAAAGTGCGCGCAGCACCAGCCAGACGCCGCGCTGCTGCAAGCGCCCATCGACACGAACGCCATCCAGCCGGCGCAGCGCCTCGAAGCCGAGGTGATTGTGGCCGGCGGGGGCACGGGCGGCGCGCTGGCGGCGATCGCGGCGGGGCGCGCGGGCGCGGAGGTGATCTGCATCGAGCCGCTCGCTTTCCCCGGCGGCATCGGCGCGGGCGGCGGCATCCACCACTACTACTTCGGCATCGCCGGCGGCCTCCAGGAAGAGGTGGATCAGCGCATCGAAGCCGCCATACCCGTGTTCGGCAAGCGGGCACAGGTGCGCGGCTTCCATCCGGATGCTAAGAAGCTGGTGCTCGAACAAATGATGCGCGAAGCGGGCGTGCGCTTCCTGACACACACCGCCTTGTGCGCGGTGCAGCGCGACGGCCGATCGGTCACCGCCGCGCTGGCCGGCACGGCGCAAGGGCCGATCGAGCTGCGCGCCAAGGCGTGGATCGACGCCACCGGCGACGGCGACCTCTGCGCCATGGCGGACGCCGCATACCGCATCGGCCGCACCGGCGATGGCAACCTGCACGCCTACACCCAGTCGTCCGGCACCATCCACGCACGCAAGCACGGCCCCGCGCTGCATGGCATGAACTACGACGCCGGCTGGGTCGATCCCACCGATTCACAGGACCTCAGCCGCGCGCGCCTCGTAGGCATCGCCCACTACCAGCGCGACCGCTACACCAACGACGATCGGCCAACCTACATCGCCCCCGCCATCGGCCTGCGCCAGGGACGACAGATCGAGACCGACTACACGCTCAGCCTTGCCGACCTGATCGAGCGGCGGCAGTTTCCCGATGTGGTCGGCTTCACCGGCTCGCACTACGACAACCACGCGGTCGATTACGAGTTCGAAAGCGACGAGGCGATCTTCTGGGTCTGGGGCATCCGCCAGTGGCGCAGCGGGCGCACGGCGTGCCAGATGCCCTACCGCATGATCGTGCCGCGCGACCTGGACAACGTCTGGCTCGCGTGCCGCGCGGCGGGCGTGTCGGAAGAAGCGCACCACTCCTGCCGCATGCAGCGCGACATCCAGCGCCTCGGCGAGGTCGCGGGCAACGCCGCGGCGCTGGCGGTGCGACACGGGGCTGATGCGCGATCACTGCCGTTCGATGAGCTGCGGAATCGGCTGATCGAAACCGAGGCGATCGATCTTTCGAAGGTCGACATTGATCGGCAATTCGGGACATACGCCCCTTCCGAGGAGTTTTATGATCCGCAGGACGCGCAGTTCACCGAGGAAGGATTGGAGCATCTTCGCCGCGGAGAGCCGCACCAGCGCATCTGGTACGTCGACCGCGCCGGCGAGCGCGTGCGCGATGCCGTGCTCGGGTGTCTGAATGACGACAATCCGCTGGTGAGTTGGTTGGCTGCGGCCGTGCTGGCGGCATGGGGGGACGGGCGCGCCGAGCCGCGCCTGATCGAGGCGGTGCGCCGGCGCGAATATGGTTACGAGAACGCGCGCGAGGCGGATCGGCCGGAGGCGAACCGGAAAGTGGTGCCACACTGGCTGGCGGCGGTGTCGCTGCTGCGCTGCTGCGGCACGGAGGCGTGCGCGGGGGTGCTCCAGGAGTTGGCGCAGGATGCGAAGCTGCCCCTGAATGTGCGCACCGCCACGGCGCTCACATTCGAGCGGTTGGCGCAGCGCGGCGTGGCGCTGGAGTCGGCGCGGATGCAATCCACGTTCGACGCGCTGCTGCGCGAGCCGATCCCCGGCAGCGTCGTGATTCCACAGCACACGATCACCCTGTCGCTGCAGGGTGAAGCGCCGGCGACGGACAACCCGACGGTGGAGGATCACCGCTGGCAGTTGCACCTGGCGGTGGCGCGGGCGCGCCTGGCGATGGGGCTGGAGCCGCAACCGGAGGCGGAGGCGTTCGCGCGCGACGAGCGCGTGATCGTGCGCCGCGCGTTCGAGCGGCTTTCGGCGGTGGTGTCCGCGGCGTGATGCGCGGTGGCGGCGCTTCAGCGCTGGTCGGGAGCACCGTCGGTGCTGGAAGGCTCCTCGGCTTCCGGCAGGTGCAGCACTTCCTCGTCGCTGTCTTCCTCCTCGCGCGGCCGGCGATGCACCATGGCGCGACCCTTGGGCCAGGTGGCGGTGAGCGTCATGAACATCATGGCGGCGATGATGAGATTGGGAATCAATGATCCATCCATCGCGGCGGCGACGAGCGCCACGATGCTGCTCGCGGCGATGCCGGTCCAGAGGATGACCGACGCCAGCAGATAGCCGCGCGGCTGGACGACGCCATCGCGCCAATACGCGCGAAACAGATGGCGGTGAAGAAAACTGACGCCGCTGACCAGCACCGCGCAGACCGCCATGACCACGAACAGGCGCCCCGTGCGACCGGCGGTCATCTCCGCGCTGAGCTGCGGATTCCAGCGAATGAGAATCAACGTGAACATCAGCAGCGGCAGCAACAGCATGGCCAGCCAGATCACGAACGCCCATCCCAGCACGACCTGCACCGTCCACGAATGCTGCGCCGCTTGCCGCGCGTCCTGGCGATCGTTCATCGCCCAGCCTCCCCTGCACCGGCTTTGCCGCGCGGTGTAACGGGCGACGGAAGGTGCCGCAGTTGATGATAGGCCGGCGGGAGGCGTCAGGGCAGCTCGATTTCCGCGAAGTAGATGTCGTTGGGCGCCAGCGGCTCGGGCGCATCGGCATGCAGGCGCGCCGGCCGCGGCAGAGCGCCGAGGTAGTAGGCGTGCTGCGAGTAGTAGCTCATGCAGATGCGGCCGTCGGGATCCTTGATGAGGCCGGGATAGGAGCAGTCGCCGATGGCGGGGACGTGCAGGACCAGCTCGAGGTCGCCGCGCGTGACGCGCCAGAGGCCGAGCGAGGCGGGAGAGGGATAGGTCTTTTCGCCTTCGACTTCGGGAAAGCGCCGGCCGGCGACGTAGAGGGTGCCCTCGTGCTCCAGGAAGATGGGCGCGTGGCAGCGCGCGGACATCTCGTTGATCTGCCAGTCGGTGTAAGGCGGTTGCGCGCTGCAGAAGTAATCGTTGCCGCCGGTCTGTTTCACGGTGGCGCTGCGCGCGACGATCCACGCTTCGCCGTTGGGCCACCAGTGGATGTCCGATTCGCACAAGCCTTGGGCGTCGGTGCCGATGCGGCAGAGCGTTTCCCATTCGAGCAGGTCGTCGCTGACGGCCAAGTCGAGGTTGAGCGTGGGGCCGCTGCCGCCGTCGGGCTTGGCGAGCACGTTCTGAACGAGGCCGTAGTAGCGCCCCTCGTGCCGGCGAACGCGCCACAGCCAGCGGTTCGGTTCGAGAACGGGCTGGGGCTCGGACCAGTCGAAGCCGTTGCGCGAGAAGCAGATGTAGTGCTGCAACTCGCGCTGCGCTGCGCCGCGCGTCCAGCTCGGGAAGTACATCGCCATGCGGTCATCGTCGAGCGGCAGCAGCTTGGGGTCGCGGCAGTCACCGCGCACTTTCAGGTGCGCGACCTCGCGGAAGCGCGTGCGGTCGTGGGAGAGCGCGACGACCGCTTCGCCGTCCATCGAGGCGTGGGCCGAGCCTTTGCGGTAGCTGACCCAGTAGCAGCCCTGCCAGTATTGGAGGTCGGTGAAGGCGTTGTGCAGGTTGTCGCGCGCGACGGTGACGTGGTGGAGGATGCGGGGCATGGTGGGGCTCCGGTCTGGTTTGGGGACGTTTTATGGTGAATGGGCGCGTAACGCAAAAGCCCACGGTCGGAGACCGTGGGCTTTCGGGGGTGGTGGTGTGGGTGTGGCGACTGCTTCAGACGGCGCGGGGATGGGCGTTGTCGTAGGCGTTGCGCAGGCGCACGGAGGAGAGGTGCGTGTAGACCTGCGTGGTGGACAGCGACTGGTGGCCGAGCAGCTCCTGGACGCTGCGCAGGTCGGCGCCGTTGTCGAGCAGGTGCGTGGCGAAGCTGTGGCGCAGGGTGTGCGGACTGATGGACGAGTCGAGACCGGCGGCGCGCAGATACTTGTCGAGCTTGCGGCGGACGGAGCGCGACGACAGCCGGCCGCCGTTCTTGTTGATGAACAGCGGCACGTTGGGATCGACCATCGCACGATCGCGCAGTTGGCGGAAGCGCGGGTCGGGCTCGAGCAGCGTGAGGTAGTGCTTGATCGCGCCCATGGCGTGGGAGCCGAGCGGGACGATGCGCTCCTTCTTGCCCTTGCCGCGCACGTGCAGGGTCTGCGTGGCCAGGTCGAGGTCGTTGCGGTTGAGATCGACCAGCTCGCTGACGCGCACGCCGGTGGAGTAGAGCGTTTCGAGGATGGCGCGGTCGCGGGCGCCGAGGGTTTCGCGGTTGTCGGGCGCGGAGAGGAGCTTCTCGACCTCATCGACGCCGATCGCCTTGGGCAGCCGCTTGGCCTGCTTGGGCGTGCGGATGAGCAGCATGGGGTTGGTGTCGATGTGATCGCGCTTGAGCAGCCACTTGTAGAAGCTGCGCAGGGTAGCGATCTTGCGCGCGGTGGTGGCGGCGGAGTAGCCGAAGCCGTCGAGGTATGTGAGGAAGCCGCGCACGGTCATGGCGTCGGCCTCGACGAGGCGCTGGTCGAGGTAGGCGTTCAGCGCGTCGCTGCGCTCACCGTCCCCCTCGTCGCGATCGCCGAGCAGATACTCGGCATACTGGCGCAGGTCCGCGCCGTAGCAGCGCGCGGTGTAGGGGCTGAAGTGGCGCTCGAAGCGCAGATAGTTCACGAACTGCTCAACCAGGGGGGTTTGAAGGGTCTGGCCTGCCATCGACTCGGTTCCTCCATGCCGGCGCACCCGACGCCGTGTTGCGATCCTTGCTTGTCCGATCTCGTTGCTGGAAAACTTTTTATTAGCCACAGATAAACACAGATGAACACAGATGATCTTTGAGTGTCTCGCGAAGCTCGCCAGACATTTCTTTTCTATCTGTGTTGATCTGTATTCATCCGTGGCTGACTTCCCTTTGTGGTTTTCACCGTTATTCCTGATCCTGAATGCGCTGGCGCAGGTGGACGCCGACCTGGTGGCAGACCATGGCCGCGTCGGTCCAGTTGAAGTCGGCATCGGGATCGCGCGCCAAGGCGCGCAGTTGCGCCACCAGTTCGTTCTCCTCGCCGGCGGCGCAGACGAACACGTAGCGCTGGCCGTTCTTGACCAGCACCAGCTCGCGCTTGCCGTCGGCGCGACCGTGGTCGCTCACCTGTGGTGACGCGTGATCGAGCGAGTTGTGGTGCGATTGAGCCATGCACACACCTGAAACCGGACCCGCGCGGGCCCGGGGCGTGTGCGGGCCTACGACGCGTCGTCCTCACCGTCCTCGATGATCGGCGGATGGAGGCGCTGACGTTCCGCCTCGAGCAACCGCCGACTCACCTCGTAGCTGACGAACTCCGTGTAAAGGTCCATGCTGATGCGATACAGCCGCCAGCGCTCCTCGCCAACGCCTTCGCGCCCGCGATCGCCGGCGTAACGCTTGAGCCGGCGACGCACGTCCGCGTCCGCGGCGTCGAAGTAACCGCTGGCGAGACTGATCGGTCGATCCAATTCGAGCGGCGGCAGCTGCACCGACTCGTCCGTCGCCGCCTGCTGCAACTCGCGCACGTCCGGCGCGGCGATCCGCGGGTGGCGCGGCCCGGTGTAAAGCTCGACCGCCAGTCCGAGCTTCGGCGGGTCGTACGGGTCGTACGCCGTCACCGTCCCGACCACCAGCCCGTCCACGTCGAGTGTCCTGCGCAGCGCGGCCGCATCGTCCGGACTCGTCACCGCGTCCATCTCCAGCGACTCCATCGCCGCCAGCACGCGGTTGACCGCCACGGTGTCGAGGCCGTCGGCGTTCTCGAGCTGCTGGGTGATGTGGTCGGCGATCCGCGCACCATCCACCCAGCGCGTGCCGGACTCGTTGCCCAGCGGCGCGACCGCCCAGACCTGGCGCTCGCCGTATGGGGCGCGCAGCGGTTCAGCGCGGTCGCGCTGCCACAACTGGCAGCCCGACAGCATTGCCCCGACCGCCGCCAATACGACGAGCCGGGTCAGCATGACCTTTGCACTTGTCATGGCATCCTGCCGCGTTCTTATGCCACCAGCCTCCGCTGGGGGTTCGATTCAGTTCCAAGTTTCAAGTTCCAGGTTTCAAGTTGCGTGGCGGCTTCGCCGCCGTCTCCGCAAACTTGAAACTTGAAACATGGAACTTGAAACTCACTCCGTCATCGCCTTGCCGCCGCACTGCTCCCGGGCGCGTCCGCTTCGGGCGTCGCCAGGTGGAGGGCCTCGTCCGGGCGCAGGGCCCAGATGTTCTCGACGCCTTCGCCGCCGCGGTTGGAGACGAAGTAGATCGTGCCGTCGCTGGCCCAGGTCGGCTGCAGGTTGGCGAACTCGCCGCCCGTCAGCCGGGACTGGCCGGTGCCATCTGCCCGCACGACCCAGATGTCAGCCGTCACCGATCCACTGGCGGCGGCGCGATTCGCGTCGGTCCCCTGCTGGTCATCGGCCCCCGGGTCGCTCACCGTGCAAAAAACGATGTGATCGCCGTCCGGCCCCCAGTCGGGGGTGATCACCGCGGCGTTGGTGCTGGCGACGATCTCGGTGGGCGAGCCCGCTTCGCCGGAGGCGTCGAGGGGCACGGTCCAGATGCTGAACCAGCGCGTGCCGCGCTGCCGGGCACGCTGGAAGAGGATGCGATCCCCCGAATCCGCATTGGGGGCCCAGGTCGGGAACAGGCCGGGGCCGATGTAGTGGCGCGTGCTCGGCCGATCCAGGGCGACCACGACCATCTGCCACTGCCCGGCCGAGGTGCTGTAGCTGGAGTAGACCAGCCGCTCGCCGTCGGGGGAGAAGGTGGGGTGGATGTTGTGATGGCGGTCGTCGGTGATCTGCATGGCCTGGCCGCCGGCGGCGTCCATGACGTAGATGTCCCACGTGCCGGCCCGGTCGGAGGCGAAGGCGATGCGCTGGCCGTCGGGGCTGAACGCGGGCATGACGTCGCGGGCGGGGTCGTCGGTGAGCTGGGTGATGGTGGAGCCGTCGACGGTTTTGACGTAGAGGTCTTCCGTCTGACGGTGGCGGGTGGAGGCGAAGACGAGGCGCTCTCCGTCGGGGGAGACGGCGGGGTCGAAGTCGGCCCCTTCGCGGGCGTAGGTGATGCGCTTGAGGTTGTCGGTGCCTTCGCCGGGGTCGGTATGGCCATCGCGGTCGATGCTGTCGAGGCGGCCGAACATGCCCAGCCCGCTCAGGGCCGAGCCGGGAACGGTGGATTCGGCGTCGGCCAGACGCGGGGCGGAAGCGGAGGCGTCGGCATCGGTGTCGCTATCGGTGGCGGCCGGCTCGGCGGGGCGGCGAAAGCGGACGTCGTCGCCGGCCTCGCGCGAAGGCGCGGCCGCGTCAGCGGCGCGCGGCGCCGCGGCGGTCCGGGTGCGCGCGGTCGGCCCGTCGGTCGCAACCGGGCTGTGGTAGAACCGGCTGGTGCAGCCGACCATGGCGAGCAACATCACGCCGAGGCAGCCGATGCGCAGCGCTCGCCGCGTTGCTCGCTCGTTGGATTCGCCCGTGACTCCGCGCATGCTCAGACCTTTCGACAAGGCGTTTCTCCCACGATGCCATCGACCCACCCGGTTCGATCGGCTCCAGCGCGCGTAGGCTTGCGCTTTATCGGACAGCACAAACGCTCCGCCGCGCCGCGCGGTTGAACCGCGCCGCCGCCGGTAAATGAACAGACCGGCGGCCGGGGCCTGGATGGGGCTCCTGTTGGTCGTATCGGCGTTTTTACAGGGCCGGTCCATGCCTTTTGACCCGAACAGCTTCACCAGAACCACGCCGTGGCCTGACCGGTCACACCGGTTTTGACACTGGTGCGGGCTGTTGGGAAGCTTGAGGGTTGCTGCGGTTCATCCCCCGTCCCGAGCGCGGCGAAGGGCGGATTCCCCGGTCGCTATTGAACCCACCAATCCCGCCGTTCGCTCGCGGACTCGCTCAGGGCGGGGGTTGACGGGCGGACGTGCCGCATGGCACGACATCCGTTCGGAAGTTTTTCGTCCTTGTCGTGGTTGGTCCTGACAGAAGCACTGAGGGAAAGCCGTTGATCGTCAGCCCTGCTGTTACTTCTGTCGGCGCGTGGATCGAGTTGGACGCGCTGCGTTGGCCCCTGACCGCCGCCTACCTCGGGCTGCTGGCGCTGATCGGTGTCTACGGCCTGCATCGCTACTGGCTGGTCTACCTGTTCAACCGCCATCGCCGGCGCATCCATCGGCCGGCGCAGCGCTACCGCGCGCTGCCGCGCGTGACCGTGCAGTTGCCGATGTTCAACGAGGGCGCGGTCGCGGAGCGCGTGATCGATGCGGCGTGTCAGCTCGACTACCCGCGCGACCGGTTGCAGGTGCAGGTGCTCGATGACTCCACGGATGAATCGGCCGCGATCGCCGAGCGGCGCGCGGCGTACTGGGCGCAGCGCGGCGTGGACGTGCAGTATCTGCATCGCACGGACCGCACCGGCTACAAGGCCGGCGCGTTGCAGGATGCGCTGGCGCAGGCGAGCGGTGAGTTGATCGCGATCTTCGATGCCGACTTCGTGCCGCCGCCGCGCTTTCTGCGCCGCGTGGTGCATTACTTCACCGACCCGGCCGTGGGCATGGTGCAAACGCGCTGGGCGCATCTGAACCGTGACGATTCCTGGCTCACGCGCGGACAGGCGATCTTCCTCGACGGCCATTTCGTCGTCGAGCACACCGCGCGCCAGCGCTCGGGCGCGTGGATGAACTTCAACGGCACCGCGGGCGTGTGGCGGCGCGAAGCGATCGAGTCCGCCGGCGGGTGGCAGCACGACACGCTCACCGAGGACGTGGACCTGTCGTACCGCGCGCAGATGGTGGGGTGGAAGTTCCTCTTTCTCCCGAGGCTGACCTGCCCCGCCGAGCTGCCGCCGGAGATCAACGGCTTCAAGAGCCAGCAGCACCGCTGGACGAAAGGCTCGATTCAGACAGCGATGAAGCTGCTACCGACGGTGCTGCGCTCCGATGCGCCGTGGCGCGTGAAGATCGAGGCGGTGTTTCACCTGACCAGCCCACTGGTGTACCTCTACATCACGCTGCTGGCGCTGCTGTTCTACCCGGCGATCTTCGTGAACCTCGGCGCGGTCGAGCGCGGCACGAGCATCGGCCTGACGCTGGGGCTGGTCTTTTTCGCGCTGGGCACGATCTCGGCCGCGGTCTTCTACCTCACCTCGCAGCGCGCCCAGCACCGCAGCGGATGGAAAACCCTGCTCCAGGTGCCGCTGCTGATGAGCATCGGCATCGGCATCGCGCTGAACAACGCGCTGGCGTGCCTCGAAGCGCTGTGCGGTCACCAGTCGCCGTTCGTGCGCACGCCCAAGTACAATCGGCAACGGAACGGAACCGGTCGGCAGCGCGACAAGTCGCGTCGCTTCGTAGCCGATTTCCGTTTGCCGCCTTCGCCCTTTCGCCTTCCGTCCACCTGCCTGGAGCTGGCGATGGGCCTGTACATGCTTGAATGCATCCGCCTGGCGCTGACCGTCCGGAGCACGGTGGTGAGCGTGCCGTTTCTCGCGCTGTTCGCCGCGGGCTACCTGTACGTGGGTGGCACGAGCCTGTGGGCGCACGCCCAGGGCCAGCTCGCCGCGCGTCGACCTGCGGTGGTATCGGAACCGTCGCCTCCCGGCGGCGCGTGAGATTCGCGCAGAGGCCGCGGAGAGCACGGAAAGAAGATCATATTTAAGTTAAAAATGGTCTTTTGTCTGCGCTCTCCGCGCTCTCTGCGGCCTCTGCGCGAACCCCTGAAACCAGCCGCGATCGCACCAAGCATGCCTCATCCAACGCGGCTAGAATGGCCGGTTTCCCCGAACGTGCACCACTTGAAAGGACCACCGTGAAGCGCGCCACCATCCAGACCGACAAGGGCGAGATCCACCTCGAACTTTTTGATGAACAGGCCCCCAAGACCGTCGCCAACTTCGAGAAGCTGGCCAAGGACGGCTTCTACGACGGCCTGTCGTTCCATCGCGTCATCGACAATTTCATGATCCAGGGCGGCTGCCCCAAGGGCACGGGCACCGGCGGACCGGGCTACACGTTCGACGACGAAGCCGGCGCGCTTCAGCTCAAGCACGAGACGCCCGGCACGCTCTCGATGGCCAACGCCGGGCCGAACACCAACGGCTCGCAGTTCTTCATCACGCACGTGCCCTGTCCGCACCTCGACGGCCAGCACGCGGTGTTCGGCCGCGTGGTCGATGAGGCCTCGCAGCAGGTCGTCAACCAGATCAAGCAGGGCGACAAGATGCAGCGCGTGACGATCAGCGAAGCATGAGCACATGCATACGCTGCTGCAAACACCGCGTCTGCGCCTGCGCCGGCTGACCGAGGCCGACGGCGACAACCTCTACGCGCTCGACAGTGACCCGCGTGTGATGCGCTACATCCACAGTGGCATCCCGCACAGCCGGGCGCACATCATGCAGGTGCAGTTGCCTGGCTTCCTGCGCTGCAATGCGGAGACCGAAGCGCCCGGCTTCGTCGCCGCGCTGGATCGCGAGACGGGCCACTTCCTCGGCTGGTTTCACCTGCGCCCGACCGGTGAAGGCCTGCGCGAGTTGGAACTTGGCTATCGCCTGCACTGCGAAGCGTGGGGGCGCGGCCTGGCGACGGAAGGATCGCGCGCGCTGGTGGATCACGCATTCCAAACGCTCGGCACGCGGCGCATCATCGCGATGGCGCTGGTGGACAACGCGGCATCGATCCGCGTGATGGAGAAGGTGGGGATGCGATACGAAAAGTCGCTGATCGAGCCGAGCACGGGCGAGCCGGCGGTGGTGTATGGGGTGGACGTCGCTGGTTGGAACGCGACAAGTCGCGTCGCTTCATGAGGCGGCGCCTCGTTCGCGGCGCTTGGGACGCGGCGGGAGGACGTTGTTTGCCAGACCCAACCATTCGAGCAGCTTGATCTCGTAATAGGAAATATCGAACTCCCACCAGCGGTGCTGGTTCGAGGCGCTCGCCGGGTCGTGGTGGTGGTTGTTGTGCCAGCCTTCGCCGACGGTGAGCAGCGCCACGAGCCAGTTGTTGGTGCTGTGCTCGCCGGTCTCGTAGTTGCGATAGCCCAGCAGGTGCGTCAGCGAGTTGACCGACCAGGTGATGTGCCAGACGGCGACGGTGCGCACGATGACGCCCCACACCAGCAGGCTGAGGCCGAATTGCAGCGCCGCCATCCACGAGGCGGTGGTGACATAACCGATCACCGCCCCTGCCGCGAAGAACAGCATGGCGTGCGCAACATACACCCAGAACAGGATCCACGGCCGCTTCTCGAGCTTGAAGTAGAATGGATCGCGCACCAGGTCCGGCACGTATTTCTGATACGCCGCGATGTTGTGCGTCTCGGCGTTGTAGAACATCAACCAGCCGACGTGCGACCAGAGGAAGCTGACCAGCGGGCTGTGCGGGTCCGGCTCGGTGTCGGAATATTTGTGGTGAAAGCGATGGTTGGCGACCCAGCGCGCGGGCGTGTCCTGCATGCAGCACAGCGCCAGCAACACGAACGCACGCTCGACCCAGCGCGGCGTCTGAAAGCTGCGATGCGCCAGCAGGCGGTGGTAGCCGATGTTGATCCCCTGCCCGAACACGTGCACGCCCACGATCATCGCGATCAGCCCCGTCCAACTGAACAGCCACGGCACCACCGCGGCCAGCACCAACACGTGCAGCGCCGCGATGGGAATCGCGTAAACCCAGAGAATCCGCGCCCGCACCGTGCGCGGCTTCGGCAGGGTGGAAGTGGAAGAGGAAGCGGCCGTGCTCATGTAGACACACGCTAATGGCGATCGCGTGACGGATCGTGAGGCTCACCCGTGATGGCGCTACCGGGAAAAATGGAAAATCATCTCGGGCCTGCCCCGACCGGAAGCGGCTGCGGTTGCGAATGGCCGCGCTTCGCAGGACAATCCACGCACCATGAGCACACAAACCAGTGACACCGCACGGACCGGCATCGTCGAGCGCATCGAGTCGGGGGGCCTCATCGCCATCATCCGCGCCCCCAGCGCCGAGGGGCTGATCGAGATGTGCCGGGCGCTGCGCGACGGCGGCGTGACCGTGGCCGAGATCACCATGACCACGCCGGGGGCGATCGAGGCGATCGACCGCGCGACCAACGAGTTGGGCGACACGTGCCTGCTCGGTGTGGGCAGCGTGCTGGACGCGGCGACGGCGGACCGCGCGGTGGACGCCGGGGCCCAGTTCGTCGTTTCGCCGGTGTTCAAGCGCGAGGTGGTGGAAGCGGCGCACGCGCGCGGCAAGCCGGTGCTGCCCGGGGCGCTGACGCCGACGGAGATTCTCACCGCGCACGAAGCGGGCGCGGACCTGGTGAAAGTCTTCCCCGCGAATCACTTCGGCCCGCGCTACTTCAAGGACGTGCTCGCACCGATGCCGCACCTCCGGCTCACGCCCACAGGCGGCGTGAACCTCGACACCATCGCCGACTGGTTCGACAACGGGGCGCGCTGCCTCGGCGTGGGCTCGGCGCTGGTGAAGAAAGAGCTGATCGCGAAGCAGGACTGGCCCGCACTGACCGATCTGGCGCGGCAGTTTGTCGCGAAGGTCAAGGCGGCGCGCGGTTCCTGATCGCGCTTCACATG
>JBMCXL010000011.1:0-20199 GCA_048621015.1 Phycisphaeraceae bacterium | reverse complement strand
CCGATTGCCAATTTCCGATTGCCAATTGAGTTCCGATGCCGGCGCCAACTGGCAATCGGCAATTGGCAATGTCCTATCCTGCCGCCTCGTGCTCTTCGGGCACGTGCGTCTTGGCGATCACCACCGCGCCAATCAGCGCCACCAGCAGGATCACGCCCGCCAGCTCCAGGCCGAGCGGGTGACTGCGGAACAGGTCGACGCCGATGCGCTCGCCGTTGGAGATTCGCGGCTCCTCGACGCGCGTCGACGCGAGCGTTTCCTGTCCGGCCAGTTCGCCTTCCTCCGCTTCTGTCTCGGGCGCCGCCTCGATCGTCGGACGCTGCGGTCGATCGGCAAGAATGTTCTGGGCGAGCGTCACATCATCCAGTCCGCGCGCCGCGTCCACGCGCTCCATCGGCGCCGGCGGGAACACCACCGTCAGCAGCACCGCCAGCAGCAGAAAGCCCGCCACCACCGCGCTGAACGGCTCGCGCGCGAAACGGTCGTACACCGGCGACACCTCCGGCGCGTCGGCCGGCGCATCCGGCGACTGCGACTGGCTCGCGAGCATGATCACGAACACGTACGTCACCAGGATCGCGCCGGCGTAGATGATGATCATCGCGAACGCCATGAACTCCGCCGCCAGCACCAGCAGCAGGCCCGCCGACGAGAGCACGACCATCACGAACCACAGCGCCGAGTAGACCGGCCGCGTGTGCGTGATAACGCGCACCGCCGCGACGATCGCGATCGCGGAGAAGACGTAGTAATAGCTGAACGCGGCGGGCGAGAGGCCGGTGAGCTGCTCAAGCACGCTTTCACCGACGAATCCGCCGGCCAGCAGCAGCCATGCGCCGCCGAGCGCGGCGCCGCCGAGCAGCGTGCCGAGCACGGGCAGGTTGCCGCGCTGCTTGGGCATCAGCAGCAGCAGGGCCAGCCCACCGAGGACCGTGGCGATGTACAGCGCAAGCGGCGTCTGCATGGTCCCTCACTTCAAGGGCTTAGGTTCGGCCGCGCGCGGCCGTCGGCGCGGCGTTGACCTTGAAGTGGGACAGGATAGAGAGGCGTCTGCGGGTTTGCAAACCAGCAAAGGGCTGCGCGAACGCCTCACGCCTTCGTATTTTCGTGGAGGTGGCCGCGTGCGCGCAGGGGTGTGGCGGCGCGGCGCGGGCTGCCGCAGCTCGGGCAGGCGCTCATGCCTTCGAGCCGGGCGATGTAGGCCGTCAGTGTCGAAACGACCGTCGCATGGCTCCAGGTCAGCGGCGAGACCGACAGCGGATCGTTGGAGTAGGGGTGCACCTGCTCGGCCAGGACGCCGGAGGGCAGGGCGTGGTTGGCGACCCATTCCAGGATCGGCAGGGCGGGGGCGAGCTCCTCCACGGACGTGGCGCGGGCGATGTGGTATTGGGCGACCCAGAGCGTGCAGATGAACCACGGGTTGCCGGGCACGTTCGGATCGTCGTGGCCCATGGCATGGTAATGGTCGTTCTGGTAGCGCGCGATGCCGCCGACGTCGGTGTTGACGTGCAGTTTCTCCTGCACCGCCTGCATCGTCTTTTCCACCTGCGGATCGTCCGCCGGCAGCAGGCCGAGCGCGAAGATCGCGAACATCGAGCTGTCCACGATGTTGTCGCGCTCGAACGAGGCGGCCTGCTCTTCGCCGACGGCGTCGGTGGGGAAGTGGCCCGTGCCTTGGCCCGGCAGGGCGGCGTAGAGATCGACGCGCGCCGAGGTCGGGTCGCGCCCTTCCATCACCTCGGCCATCAGCACCGCAACGCGCTCGCGGTTGGTCGGCTCGATGCGCCGCAGAAATCGGCCGTCCTGCTCCGACCACATGTGCTTCACGAACGCCTCGCGCAGCTCCTCCGCCGCGCTGGCGTAGCGCGTGGCACGCTCATCGTCGCCGAAGCACACCGCGAACTGGTATGCCGCCTGCAACCCGGCGTGCACGCTCGCGACGGTGAACGCGTGAATGCCCCAGCGCTCCTCCCACAGGTCGTAACTCGGCAGCGGCAGCCGCGTCGCCGGGTCGCGGTAGCGCACCAGGAAATCAGCCGCCGGCTGGATCAGCCGAATCCACAGCGGCCGCACGAACTCGATGTCGCGGTAGCGCGTGTAGTGCCGCCACAGCGCCCAGAGCACCAGCGCGGTCTCGTCTTCCTGAATGGGAAGCTGCGGCTTGCCGTCGCCGGCGACCCACGGGTGCCACGACGACGCGGGCGATCCGTCGGGGTTGTACTTGTGCAGGAAATAGCCGTCCTCGGTCAGCAGCTTCGCGCATAGCGAGAAGAACGAGCGCGCGATGTCGGGAAAGCCCGCCGCGTCCAGCGCCTCGGCCACGAACGCCCCGTCGCGCGGCCAGAGGTAGGAGTACGTGTCGCGCGAGTACTGCATGATGTCCGAGTCGTTGGCCGCGATGATCGCGCCGCTGTTGTCGATCTGGCTGCGCACCAGCAGAAGCGAGCGCTTGAACAGGTCCACGACCTTGTCGGGGATGTCCAGCTCGTCGTCGAGGTCGGGCAGGGTCGCCGCGAGCCAGAGGCGCCAGTAGGAACGCGTGCGGTCGATGGCCCCCTGGGGGCCTTCGCGGTGGAGGAAGCGGTGCAGTTGCTGGATGTCGTCGTACTGCTGGCCGCAGCCGATGACCATGTAGACGTGCCGGCTGCCGCGCGCGGGCAGTTGCACGTGGAGCATCATCGTGGAATCGACCGCGCCCTGGGCGATGGCGTTGTTGCCGAGATGGCCGTCCTCGGCGTCGCGCCAGGTGCCCTCGGCGCCGTTGAAGCCGGCGTTGCCGGTGGCGTACTCGTCGACCTGCTGCTCGCCTTCGACGTAGAAGCAGGCCATGACGTAACGGTGGTTGCGGTAGTGGATGAGGCAGCGCAGCAGGGGGTCGTAGTAGGCGGTGTCGCCGACGTTGGTGCCGTACATGGCCAGCGCCTGGTTGTGGACCAGGCGCACCTCGCGCGGCTCGTCGCTGTGGTTGACCACCTCGATGCGGCGCACCAGCACCGGCCGATGGAAGTCGACCACGTCGCAGCAGCGCAGCTCCAGGGCGAGCTTGTCGTGGCGGAGGGTGACGTCGGTGGCGAGGGTGTCGGGCTGGTAGGCGCGGTGGATCTGCCAGTCGGGGTCGTCGGGCCAGACGACGCGCGCCCGGCGCCGCTCCCCGCGGCCGCGCTTGGGCTGCGGCAGGTCGGCCCAGACGCCGAAGTGGCAGACGGCCCCGCCCGCGTGGTTCTCCTGGCCGACATGCGGGTAGTAGAGGTCGCGGATGCGATATTGCTGATCGAAGGTGACCAGCATCTGGCCGTTGCCGACGGGAATGTCGCGGGGCATGCGGGGAATCTCCGGCCTATGGCGGCTGTAGCGGTTATCGGCCATCCGGTGGGGGCGCGCTCACAACGTCGCCCGCGGGGGCGATCCGTCGCCGGGCAGGTGGTTTGGAGATCCAGGATTCGCGCAGAGGCCGCGGAGAGCGCAGAGAGCGCGGAGGAAGATCAATTTTTAACTTAAATTCTGTCTGTCTCTCTTCCTCCGCGGCCGCCGCGCTCTTGGCGACCTCGGCGCGAACCTCAGCGATCTGGCCGGCGTGCTCACCCGTCCCCGGAACGGTCTCGCTGGACGCTTATCGCCGTTGTGCTTAGGATTCCGTTCTGCATCAACACGACCCATTCGTGCCGGAAAGACCCGCCATGCCCCAGATCACCATCGATGGCCAGACGTGCGAGTTCGAGGGCAAGAAGACCATCCTTCAGGTCGCCCTCGAAAGTGGCATCGAGATTCCGCATTACTGCTACCACCCGGGCCTCTCGATCGTGGCGAGCTGCCGCATCTGCCTCGCGGAGATCGCCCAGCCCAACCCGCGCAACGACAACAAGACCGAGCTGGTCCCCAAGCTCGTGCCCACCTGCCAGACCCCCGCGGCCGACGGCATGGAGGTCTATCTCACCAGCCCCAAGACCCTCGCCAACCAGAAGGCGGTGATGGAATACCTGCTCATCAGCCACCCGCTGGACTGCCCCGTGTGCGACCAGGCGGGCGAATGCTATTTGCAGGACTACTCCTACAAGTACGGTCGCAGCCACTCGCGCTTTGACGAGACCAAGATCAAGCAGGCGACCAAGGACGTCGGCCCGCACGTCAAGCTCTACTCCGACCGCTGCATCATGTGCGATCGCTGCGTGCGCTTCACCAAGGAAGTCACCGGCACCGGCGAGCTCGGCCGATTCAACCGCGGCAACCGCGCCGAGATCGACACCTTCCCCGGCAAGCCGCTCGACAATGAACTCTCCGGCAACGTCGTGGACATCTGCCCCGTCGGCGCGCTGCTGGACAAAGACTTTCTCATGTCGATGCGCGTGTGGAATCTCGAAAAGACCAACAGCATCGACGGCATCACCGCCAGTGGCGACAACATTTCCATCGAGCACAACGACGGGCGCATCTACCGCCTCAAGCCGCGCACCAACGACGAGGTGAACAAGTGGTGGACCAGCGATGAGATCCGCTTCGGCTGGAAGTTCATCCATCGCGAGGACCGCCTGCGCTCGCCGATGCGCAAGCGCCACGGCACGCTCGAGGAGTGCGACTGGAATCAGGCGTACGACGAGCTGGCCGAAAAGCTCCAAAGCACCGTGCGCGAAAAGGGCGCCGGCTCGCTGGCCGTGATGATCAGCCCGATGCTGCCCTGCGAGGAGGCGTACCTGCTCGGCAAGCTCGCCATCGGTCTGGACAGCGAGGCGGTCATCGGCGTCGGTCCCGTGCCGTTCCACGGTGAGGACAAGACCTTCCCCGGCGGGTACACCATCCATGCCGAGAAGGCGCCCAACGCCCGCGGCGTCAGGCGCGCCCTCGGCCAGCTCATCGACCCGAGCCACGTGCTCGATGCCGACGCTTTCCTCGACAAGGTCAATGGCGGCAGCGTCGCCGCCGTGCTGCTTACCGGCAACTATCCCAGCGAGTGGGCGACCGATCCGTTCATCCAGTCCGTCACCGCCGGCGAAAAGTTCACCGCGCTGATCGACACCCTTCCCAGCAAGCTTTCCGAGCAGGTCGACATCCTCCTGCCCGGCGCCACGTGGGCGGAGAAGACCGGGACGTTCGAGAACATCAACAACCGCCTGCAGCGCTTCGACAAGGCGATCCCGGTCATCGAGCTGGCCAAGACCGAGGGCCAGATCGCGCTCGATCTGCTCGCGGCTGCCAGCCTCGCCGAGCCGCGGCGTTACGATGCCAAGGCGCTGCGCAGCGAGATGGGCGATGCGTTCGTCACCGACGTGCACCACCCGCCGATCGCGCTGAAGCAGCTCTCCGACATGCAGGTGGTGCCGCTGTAGACGTCAATGATGTAGCTGTACTGCCTTACGGATGAGCCGAACCTTCGCCGCGCTCAGGACCGGCGTGGACCCGTCGAGCGTCGCATGGTTGAAGCCGGTCCTGAGCGAGTCCGCGAGCGAAGGTCCGAATCGCCCCTGGTCCTCCCTTTCGATCTCCCCATGCCGCTGACCCTTGAAGAACTCGCCAAACGCATCGGCGCCGAGCTGCGCGGTGATGGTGCGCTGCCGATCCACGGTTGCGCGACGCTGGACGAGGCCGGCCCCACCGACCTGAGCTTCCTGGCCAACCGCAAGTACGCCCGTCAGCTCCAGGCCAGCCGCGCGGGCGCGGTGGTGCTCACCCCCGCCGATGCCGAGCAGGCCGGCGAGCGCCCGATGCTGGTCACCGATGATCCCTATTTCGCCTTCCGCAACGCGGTGGTCGCGCTGATCGGCTTCCGCGAGCATCCGGCGCCCGGCATCAGCGACAAGGCTGTCGTCGCCGACAGTGCCACGCTTGGTAAGGATTGCCACGTCAGCCCCTTTGCCGTCATTGCCGAGGGCGCGAAGCTCGGTGCACGCTGCGTGATCTATCCCGGCTGCTACATCGGCCGCGACGTGGTGCTCGGCGACGACTGCGTGCTTCATCCGAACGTCACCATCTACGAACGCTGCACGCTCGGCAATCGCGTCGTCCTCCACGCCGGCTGCTCCATCGGCCACGACGGTTTCGGATATGCCACCCACCAGGGCGCCCACCACAAGATCCCCCACATCGGCACCGCGATCATCGAGGACGACGTCGAGATGGGCGCCGCCTGCACCGTCGACCGCGCCACCCTCGGCACCACCCGCGTCGGCGCCGGCACGAAGTGCTCCAACAGCGTCACCATCGGCCACGGTTGCACGGTCGGCCGCCACAACCTGCTCGTCGCCCAGGTCGGTCTCGCCGGCTCGACGAAGACCGGCGACTACGTCGTCATGGGCGGCCAGGCGGGTGCGGCAGGGCACCTCGAGATCGGCGACGGCGCCCAGTTCGCCGCCCAGTCCGGCATCGGCAAGAGCATGCCCGGCGGCCAGCAGTACGGCGGCGCGCCCGCCGTCCCCCTCGCCCAGATCAAGCGCCAGTGGATGGCCGTGCAGCGCCTCCCCGACCTGCTCACCACCGTCCGCCAGCTCCAGAAGCGCATCGACCAGCTCGAAACCCGCCTCAGCGAAACCGAACACGGCCAGCCCCACTGAGCGGGCACAAGAACCCCTCCGGACGCCCGTCCTGAGCGAGTCCGCGAGCGAAGGGCGGGATCAATCGCGATTCAAGCCCCCCTCCAACCCTCACCGCTCCCAGTCCACCCCCGCCCGGGCCGTCCGCCGCGCCTGCGCCGGCGGCACCCCCTCCGATGCCGTCGTCGCATCCGCGTGCCGGTACGAGTAGCTCGGCTTGATCACCCGCGGCGTCGGCCGCTCATACGTGCAACCCACCCCCAGCGTCGTCACCGTCACGACCATCAGCACCAGGCTCGTCCATCGCATCAGAGCACCTCCCTGATCTCTCCTCCGCGACCGACTCGCCCCATTGCCGAACCCGCCGATACGCACACTGGCAGGGCCGACGCGCGATTTATCGGCCGCCCACTTTTCGGACTTCACCAGCTTCACAGAAAGTTTGCCCCTCTTCCCGGACCGGATTGACGCAACCGCGCCAGCTTCACATGATGCAGAATCCGTGCCAGGTTTTATCGGTGTGACTCCGCCGCCGCGGGTCCGGATCGGCGGAAGTTCAGAGGGACAAGGATGTCTGACCCCGTGCAGATGCCGCTGTTCAGCCCCCAGCCCCCGGAGTCCGCGACCGCAGCCCCTCCCAGGCCGCGGCACTCAACCCGCAGCCAGTCGTCTCTGGCCGTGTGCAACCTCGGCTCCGGCTCGGGGGGCAACTGCACCGTCCTGCGCCTCGAGCGCCGCGCCATCCTCCTCGACGCCGGCTTCGGTCCGCGCACCACCCAGCGCCGCCTCGCCCAGGCCGGCGTCGACCTCGCCGACGTCCACGCCATCTGCCTGACCCACCTCGACCGCGACCACTTCCGCCCGACCTGGGTCACGGCCATCCAGAAGCATCGCATCCGCCTGCTGCTGCACCGCTGGCACCTGCCCGACCTGCACCGCGTGCCCGGCGGCCGCGCGCTGCGAAAGCTCGGGCTGGTCCAGACCTTCGACGGCGATGCCTTCGAGCCCATGCCGGGCCTCACCGCCACCGCCTTCCGCTGCCAGCACGACCTCCAGGGCACCATCAGCTACCGCCTGCGCAGCCGCGCGGGCGAAGTCGGCCATGCCACCGACCTCGGCCACGTTTCCCCGGGCCTCATCGAACACCTCGCCGGCGTCGACCTGCTCGCTCTGGAGTGCAATTACGACGAGCACATGACCATCCACTCGTCGCGCCCCGCTTTCGTCAATCGCCGCAACATGTCCGACTCCGGTCACCTCTCCAACGAGCAGGCTTTCGATGCCATCCAGCGCATCGACGCCGTCAGCCCCGGCGGCAACCCGCAGCGCATCGTCCTGCTGCACCGCTCCAGCCAGTGCAACCATCCCACCAAGGTGCGCCGCATCTTCGAGCGCGACCCTCGCCTCGCCGGACGCATCACCCTCACCGAGCAGCGCCGCCGCACCCGCTGGCTCACCGTCAAACCCCAGCGCGCCGTCCACCGCCACCAGCTCTTCATTCCTTACTGACCTTACTGACCCCCACCCTCACATGAAGCGACGCGGCTCTGCCGCGTTTCCGCCACGCGCACCCTCTCCTCAAACAACGCACTCAACACCACGTCACGCACCGCACAACTCGAAACTTCCTCCACCGCCTCCCCCTCACCCGGCACAATCATCACCGGCAAACGCTCCCCCGGTAGATCCACCCGCCCGTGCGACCCGCGCACCAGCGACGCATCCAGTGTGATCACATCCATCAACGTCCGAAACCCCAGCTTCTTCTTGAGCAGCCGCCACGCGATCGCCGCCTTCGGCCAGCGCAGCCGCGAATCGATGAACAGCTCGCGGGGGTCGTACCCCGGCTTGCGGTGAATATCCACCGTCCGCGCAAAGTCCGGCGCCTTCGCATCGTCCAACCAATAGTCATACGTGAACCACCATCCCGCTTCCGCCACGAGCACCAACTCGCCGGCACGCTCATGGTCCAACCCCACCGCGCGCTGCGCTTCCCGATCCAACACACGCTCCACCCCCGACACCTCTTCGCAAACCGCGCGCACGCGCTCCACATCGGCGCCCCGCTGCACGTACACATGCGCCACCTGGTGATCCGCGACCGCGAAGGCCCGGCTCGCCCCCGCATCCAGCAATTCGCAGCCATCCTCCTCGCGCACGCGCAGCAGCTCCGCCTCGCGCAGCGCGCGATTGATCGCCACCGCCCCCGACACCGGTTCGATCCCATACTCATTCACCACCACCGTGCGCACTCCCGCCGCATCGAACCGCGCCAGCAACCGACCCACCTCCGTATCAAGCTGCGCCACATACCCCGCGACGTCCGGGTGTGCCGGCCCAAGCTTTTGAAGCGGATAGTCCAGGTGCGGCAGATACACCAGCATCAACGTCGGCTCGTACTTCTCATGCACGTGCAGCGCCGCATCCACCACCCACCGCGTCGAACGAATGTCCGACGCCGGCCCCCAGAGGTGAAATAGCGGAAAGGTCCCCAACTGCCGCTGAAGTTCATGCCGCAACTCATCCGGCTCCGCATAACAATCCGGCAGCTTGCGCCCGTCTGCCTTGTACATCGGCCGCACCTGCACCACTTGGTCGCACGTCGAATACGTGTTGTACCACCAGAAAAGATTCGCGCACGTCATCGAAGGATCG
Source organism: Phycisphaeraceae bacterium (assembly GCA_048621015.1). GTDB lineage: Bacteria > Planctomycetota > Phycisphaerae > Phycisphaerales > Phycisphaeraceae > JBMCXL01. Next base: position 11,023 of record JBMCXL010000011.1, on the reverse strand, counting down.
CGCTGCTTCGCCGTGTCCCACACCTTCTCGCCTTCGACCAGCCGCGCCGAGCGATGCCAGAAGCGCACCTCTGCCAGGTCGCGGTGATACCACCCATTACCCACAACGCCGTGATCGTGCGGCAGCGTACCCGTCAACATGCTCGCCTGTGCCGTCGTCGTCACCGCCGGTAGCGGCGGCCGCAACTTCACCAGCCGCCCGCGCGCGACCAACCGTTGAAGGTTCGGCGTGTGCGCACCGATCAACGACTCGTTCAACGCCACCGTATCGATCACCGCCGTCGGATACACCATCGCACATCCTTATGAGATTACGAAGCGACGCGGCTTCGCCGCGTTCTCCTCACGTCCCCAACACCCGCCGCTGTGCGATCGCCGCCACCACCGCACACCCCACACAGAACCCCGCCACCCACCACTGCCCGATCATCCCCATCGCCGCCGCATCAACCGCCGGCATCGCCGCGATCATCCCCACAACGAGCCGCTTGCGCCCCGGCCCCTCGCTCTCATCCTCGCTCCGCGCCACCACGCTGATGCCCAGCGTATAGCCTCCAATCACCAGCGCCAGCGCAGGCACAGCCCACCCCGGGCGCGAACCGAATGACCAGCCCGCCGCCATCGCCGCGGTCAACGTCACCAGCGCGCGGCAGCTCGCCATCAACAACACCGACCAGCCCGTGCGCGCGTGCAGCAGGTTGTATGCCGTGATCGCCAGGATCAACGCGCTGCCGCCGCCGATCACCCACGGATCGGGGGGTACCTCGGACGGCCATTGATGCATCTGCAGCGCCAACCCTCCGCCGACGAGCAGCGCGATCGTGGCGATCGTCGCCGCGCGCCGCGAGATGAGACCGGCCGGGATCGGTCGCGTCGGCCGCGCCGTGGCATCGGCGGGCGCATCCAGCGCATCGTTCATCGTCATGCCGCCGAGGTAGATCAGGCTGAACGCCACGAGAAGCGGCCAACCTTCCCGAAAGTAAGCCTCCACTGTCAACAGGCCATCGGCCAGATTGCCATGCGAGCGGCCATGCGCCCCGCTCCACAGCCCCAGCACATATCCCGCCAGGGCGTTCGACCACACCGTCGGCAGATTGGAGATGCGCAGCAGCCGTAGCCAGGCGTCGAGTTTGTTCATGTGGATGATCGTCGAAGCCGTCACACAAGCCGCGGGATGAATCCGCCAATCCCGCGGGCCTTCAATCCCCAACCGTCACGCCCGCCGCCCGCACCCACGCCAGTTCCTCGGCCAGTCCATCGGCCAGCTCGTCGCGCTGAAGCGCCTCGGGCAGCACGTGCCAAGCATACGTTTCCACCTCGAAGTGACGCACCTCATCCTGCAGCGTCACCGCCAGCGCCTCGTGGACATGCTCGCGCGTTGTCGCCAGCACGCCGATACGCTCCAGGTGAATCGGCACGTGGAAATGCACGCGCCACTCACCTTGCGCGTACCCCGCAGCCAGCGCCGCCGGCAGGTCGTCATGGAAATCGATCCGTCCATCAGCGTGGCGCACCGTCGTCTGGTGCAGATAGCGTCCTTCCGCAAACTGCGCCAACTCGTTCAGCGCGCCTTGTCGCTGCGCTTCATTCATCGCATCGAGCGCTATGCGCAGCGCCGAGGAAAGCTGTACCTTGCCGACGCTCAAGCCCGCGCGGCGGTAGCGGTCCAGCGCATCGCGCTGCGCTTCGAACATCACCGCCGCATGGCAGACGTCGTGGCAGACCCGCAGGTAGCTGCGCACGCTCAGCTCGTCCGCCGTGCCGAGGAGATGATCCTCAAAGAACCGCACCACGCCTTCGCTGGTGTCGAGCACGCAGCCGGGCTCGGGCTCGAGGTCGAGATGGATCAGCTTGCCGGTGTCCAGCTCGATGCGCGCCAGTCGATGCACGAGGTCGGTCAGCCGCGCGGCCGCGACATTTGCATCCTCATCCGCGACATCGGTGCGCCACCCGATCGGTAGCGTGGAGATGCTGCCTTCCCCCTCCTCGGGCAGGAGTTCGGCAAGAATGCGCACCAGCTGCAACGTGTAGTCGAAGCGTGCGGCCTCGGTCCAGTCGGGTCGGTAGACGCGATGTTTGACCGTGGTGTCGTGGAAGTTGCCGTAGGGAAAGCCGTTGAGCGTAAACACGTAGAGGCCGCGCTCATCAAGCCAGTCGCGCAGCTCAACGGTACGGCCTTCCGCGAGGATCTGCTGCGCCGCCTGCGCTGACAGCCACAATCCCAGACCCATCGGCGCGTCGGGACTGACGCGCTGCTTCACCGCCACGGCATGGCGCTGCAGGTTCGCCAGGGTTTCGGTGTGCGTCGGCCCGGCGTGGACATTGGTGCAGTAACCGAGGTGCGTGCCTTGTCCAAGCGCGTGCTGCATGGGCGGTTCTTTCGTGGCGGGATCGTCAGGTGTGGAAGCGGTCGCTCTGGGAAAGAAACGCGTGTGGATTGTCGTAGGTGATGCGCTGCACGGTCGTATCCGGGTGGCCGCGCATGCGCATTTCGTGACGGCACTTGGGCACGGCCAGCGGATCGCTGGGGCCCCAGTCGCCGGCGGAGTTGACCCACAAGCGCTCGCTGCCATAGGTCTCGATGATGTCGGCGGCGCGCTGCGGCGTGCACTTGGTGTCGGGATAGAGCGTCATGCCCGCCCAGAAGCCGCGATCAAGCACCAGCCCAACGGTGTGCTCCTCGACATGATCGATCAACACGCGCGCGGGGTCGACGCTCCCGTTGCGCTCGATCGCGTCCATGATGAGGCGCGTGCCCTTGAGCTTGTCTTCGAGGTGCGGGGTGTGCACGAGGATGAGCTGGTCGTGCTTGTCCGCGAGGGCGATCTGCTCTTCGAGGATGGTCAGCTCGTTGCGGGTGTTCTTGTTCAGGCCGATCTCACCGATGCCGAGGACGTTGGGCGCATGCAGGAACTCGGGAATCAGCGCGATCACCTCGCGCGCGAAGCCGGGGTCTTCCGCCTCCTTGGGGTTGATGCAGAGCCAGGTGTAGTGCTGAATGCCGAACTTCGCCGCCCGCTTCGGCTCGGTGTCGGTGAGCTGGCGGAAATAGTCGTAGAACCCCTGCGGCGAGGAGCGGTCGAACCCCGCCCAGAACGCCGGTTCCGTCACCGCCACGCAGCCGGCCTGCGCCATGCGCGCGTAGTCGTCCGTCGTGCGGCTGACCATGTGAATGTGCGGATCGATGTATTGCATGAGAAGACAAAAGGGCAAAAGGCGAGCATGAAGCGACGCGACTTGTCGCGCTACGGCATCGGCGCGCCGACCGCGGGACCAAGCGCATCGGCGGAGTCGGCGGGATCGATGGTGGGATCGCTGAGCGTTTCGAGGATGCGCCGGGCGCGCTCCGGCTGATCGTCACGCAGGATGTCCATCGCGCGATGCAGCGCGGTGAGGCGCGGGTCGGTCGCGGCGCCCGTGGGGGCGGCGCGGTCGATGCGGTCGAGAAACGCGGCGATGTCGATGACTTTCTGGCGATGCTCGAGAAAATAGCGGTCAATGACCTGCTCGCGCGAGAGGGGGCAGGTTGTGGTTCGCTGCGTCGGCGGCATGGGGACGCTCCTGATGCGATGTTCAGCACTTTGCACTCTGGGTTTGGTGGCGCGCCAGGCGCCGCAGGCGCTCGATTGTCCGGTGCAACGTGGTGGAATCAAGGGCGGTCAGCTCGATGGGGCGGCCGGCCGCTTCGATCATGGGAATGGAGAGTCGGCCGCCGAGATGGGCGCGGAACTGTTCGAGGCCTTCGAGCAACTCGTCCGCGCGGCGCAGGGCGGGATGGTAGAGCGCCAAACCCATGTCGCTGAGGCAGGTGCGGATGCGCTCGGCCAGATCGGTGGATACGCGATTGATCGCCTCGGCGTAGGTGACGTCCAGCGCCAGGCCGATGGCCACGGCTTCGCCGTGACGCAGCGCGAAGTCCGTCATGGTTTCGAGGCGGTGCGCGGACCAGTGGCCGAAGTCGAGCGGGCGGCCTTCGCCGAGCTCGAAGGGGTCGCCGCCGGTGGTGATGTGTTCCATGTGCAGCTCCGCGGAACGGCGCAGCAGGGGAACGGTTGCATCGAGATCGCGGCCGCGCACGGCAGGGGCGGCGGCGCAGGCTTGCTCGAACAGGTTCGCATCCTTCAGCAGCGCGACTTTCACCACCTCGCTGAAACCGGCGCGCCAGTCGCGTTCGCCGAGCGTGGTCAGAAAGGATTCATCGTTGATGACTGCCCAGGGAACAGCGAACGTGCCGAGGTAGTTCTTCTGCCCGAATCCGTTGATGCCGTTCTTGACGCCCACGCCCGAGTCACCCTGCGCGAGCGTGGTGGTGGGCATGCGCACGAGGCGCATGCCGCGATGGGCGATCGCGGCGGCGAAGCCCACGCAATCCAGCACCGCGCCGCCGCCGATGGCGAGGATGAAGCTCTGCCGATCGAGGCCAGCTTCGTTGATGGCATTGAGCACGCGGTACATCGCATCGCGATCGTTCTTGCAGAGCTCACCGCCGGCGACCGGTTGCACGCGGCCGACGAGTTCGACGTGGTCGTGCGCGGCGACGTAAGCGCGCAGGCGACCAGGCAGATCGGGCAGCGCGGCGGCGACGTTGGTGTCGACGAACGCGAGCATGCGCACGGGAGAGGCGTCACCAGTGCGCAGCGCAGTGGCCAAAGCGGGATTGGCCGGGTCGAGTGCGTCGCGCGTGAAGTGCAAGCGATGCGTGAAGGTGGTGTGAAAAGCGTGGTCCATGGGTGGTTCGCTGGTGTTCGGAAACGCCATTCGGACCCGCGCTCGCGGACGCGCTGCGGACCGGCGTGACGCGCGTGTGCCATTCTATGGCCGCTTAGGATTGCGGTATCGAGCTCGTGGCCGGGGCGAGCTGGGTGCGCGTCAGCGTCTGGTAGAGGGCGCAGCGCGAGAGCAGCTCGTCGTGCGTGCCCTGGTTGATGATGAGGCCTGCGTCCATGACGGCGATGCAGTCGGCATCGACCACGGTGCTCAGGCGATGGGCGATGATGAATGTCGTGCGCCCGCTGCGCAGGTCGGCCAGCGCGGCGTTGATCTGCGCCTCGGACTGCGCATCGATCTGGCTGGTGGCTTCGTCGAGGATGAGGATCGCCGGGTCGCGCAGCACGGCGCGGGCGATGGCGAGGCGCTGCTTCTGGCCGCCGGAGAGGCCCGTGCCTGATTCGCCGAGGACCGTGTCGTAGCCGTCGGGCAGGGCGGCGATGAACTCATGGGCATAGGCGGCGCGAGCGGCGCGCTCGATCTGGTCAGGCGAAACGTGGCGGCGGCCGTAGGCGATGTTGTCGCGGATGGTGCCGCTGAAGATGACGGTTTGCTGGCTGACCAGCGCGATCTGCTGGCGCAAGCTGCGCAGACTGAACTCGCAGATGTCGTGACCGTCGATGCGCACGCGGCCTTCGGTGGGCTCCATGAGGCGCGGCAGAAGGCTGAGCAGCGTGCTTTTACCCGAACCATTGGGACCAACGATAGCGATGGTCTGGCCGTGGTCGGCATGAAGCGAGACGTCGCGCAGCGCGGGTGTCTCGCTGCCTGGATAAGCGTAGGTGATGTTTTCGAACTGCACGTCGCGCTGGTGGCGCGGCAGCGGCGGGGCGTCGCGCTTGTGCTGGCCGCGCACGTTATGCTCCACGGGAACGCGCAGAATCTCGTCGAGGCGCACGGCGGCGGCGGCGGCCTCCTGAAGCTTGTTGTTGAGGTTCGCCAGCGGGCGCAGCGACGCGCCGGCGAGCGCGAGCGAGCCGAGCACGCGGCCCATGTCCTTGGGTTCGCTGTAGCCGGAGCGGAAAACCCACCAGGTTGCGATGAGCGCGACGATGCCGACGCCGACGAAGGCGAGTAGCTCGATCACGGGCGAGGCGAGCGCCTTGGCGGTGCGCGCCTTCGCCTCCTGTTTGTAGACGCGGCGGTTGATGGTGTTGAAACGTCGGCGCTCGTAGCCTTCGCCGCCGTAGGTCTTGACCACGGGCAAGGCCTGCAGGGGCTCCTGAATCGCGCCAACCATGCCACCGTAGGCGCGCAGTGCGTACTTGCTGGCGCGGCGGATGCGCTTGCCGAACTTGCGGATGCACACGCCGATGGGGAGCAGGCCGAGGAGGAAGATGGCGGTCAGCAGCGGATCGAACCACAGTGCCAGGCTCAGGAACACCGCGCCCATGAGCACGTCGCGCACCGCCTTGCCCGTGAGCACATGAAAGCCTCGGCCGAGCTGGGCACTGTCGCGGATGATGCGGCTGAGATTGTCAGCCGAGCCCTGGGTCATGACCAGTTCCAGCGGCGCGTGCAGCATCCGGGCGAACGCTTCCTTGCGCACGCGCATCGTCGTCCGCAGGGCGATGGTCAGCGTGGAGTATTGATGCGTAAACCGCATCGACGCGCCAACGATCGCCAGCAGGAGGACGACCACCATCACGGCGAGAAAGCCGTAGAACGCGTCCGCCGGGATGAGCTGGATCAGTGGCGCCGGATCGACGATGGCATTGATCGTCGCGCTGTCGCCGATCTCACCCTGGAAGATGTCACGTACGGTGCGCTCGCTGCCGAAGAACTGCTCGATCACGAGCATGAGTGTGCCGAACCCGCCGAGCGCGCACAGGGCATCCACGACCGCCGCGACCGCGGCGATCACGATGAGGCGCTTGTAGCGCAGCATCCAGCGGGCGAAGGTCCAGAACGCGTTCATTCGGCCGCCCCTGCCGTCGTGCGGAGGCGCTCGAGGTAATCGAAGAAGTCGGGAAACGACTTGGCGACGCAACCGGGGTCGTTGATCGTCACGCCCGGCGCGCGCAGACCGACGACGGCGAAGCTCATCGCCATACGATGGTCGTCGTAGGTGTCGATCGTCGCGGGGCGCAACTCACCGGACGCGGGCGGGTCGATGCGCAGGCTGTCGCCGTGAATGAGCACCGTGGCGCCGAGCTTGCCCAGTTCCTGCTGCATGGCGGCGAGGCGATCGGTCTCCTTCACGCGCAGGTTGCCGATGTCGCGGATCGTCGTCGGCCCTTCGGCGAACAGCGCGACGGCCGCGAGCGTCTGGGCCATGTCGGGCATGGCGCCGAGGCTCACGTCAATGCCGCGCAGCACGTTCGAAGCAGCGCACACGGTGATGGTGTCGTCGCTCATCTCGACGTTCGCGCCCATCCGCTGAAGCACCTCGACAAAATGCACATCGCCCTGGAGGCTGGGCGTGCCGAGTCCTTCGATCGTGCATCGACTGCCGGGGACGACGGCTGCGGCGGCGAGAAAGTAGTTGGCGTTGGAGGCGTCCGGTTCGATGTCGTAATCCAGCGCGCGATACGCGCCGGAGGCGACGCGCACCTCGGTAAAGGCATCGTCAACTTCGACATCCGCGCCGAAGCGGCGCATGAGCTCGATCGTCATGCGCACGTAGGGCTGGCTGGTCACCGGGCCGTCGAAGCGCAGCGTCAGGCCGCCGTCGCAGTAAGGTCCGACCAGCAGCAGCGCGCTGATGTACTGGCTCGACAGCGTGGGGCCGAGAAGCAGGGCGTTCGCGTCGCCGCCTTTCAGGCCGGTGGCGCGCACGGCCAGGGGGGGATAGCCGACCTGTTCGAGGTAGTCGATACTGGCACCGAGTTGGCGCAGCGCGTCGACGAGCTGGCCGATGGGGCGCTGGCGCATGCGCGCGATGCCGTCGAGCCGGCGCGTGGATAGCGTGTGGCCGACGGGTTCGGCAGGAGGCAGGCAGCATGCGGCGGCGAGGAAGCGCATCGCGGTGCCGGCGTTGCCGAGGTCGAGCGCCACGTCGGCGCCGGGCACGTGGCCGGCGGCGCCGGTGAGGCGCGCGGTGTGCGCGTCGTCGGCGCGGTCGAGGTGGAAACCCAGCGCCGCGAGGGCGTCGAGCATGCGCTGCGTATCATCGGCCAGCAGCAGGTGGCGCAGCGTGGACGTGCCCTCCGCCAGTGCTGCCAGCAGCAGCGCCCGGTTCGTCAGGCTCTTGGACCCGGGCGGACGCAACCGCGCGTCGAACGGCTCGACGGGACGAATCTCGATCTGGTCGGGCAGGGCGGCGCTCATGCGGGGCTCGGGCTGGGCGGCACGGCTCGCGCGGGATTGCTAAGCCGCAAGCGGCGCGGGAGATCGTCTTCGGCGCAGCCTACATCGTAACCGTTTCGCTGCGAGCGGAACAGTCGCAGTTGGTCGCACGTTGTCGCTCACGTCGCCCGCCGGAACACCGCCACGATGTTCTCCACCGGCACCACGAACAGGCGGTTGTCGCCCTCGAAGTCGACCGGGATCGCCTCCTTGGGATTGAACAGCACGCGGTCGTACTGCTCGATCGGATACTTCGCGTCGGCGGACACCTCGGCGGAGACCGAGACGATCCGGCCGGTGAGCGTGGGGATCTCCATCTTGTCGGGCAGATGGATGCCGCTCTTGGTCTGCTTCTTGTCCTCGTCCTTGCGGATCAGGACGCGCTTGCCGATCGGCTCGACGGTCTCGAGCACGGGCTGCTTCTTCGCACTGCTGGGGGGCGTATCACTCATGATGCCTATTCTAGGGGCGATCCGCACCCATGCCCACCACGCCCCACCGCCCCGGCGTCACGCCGGACTGGAGCGAGTCCGCGAGCGCAAGTCCGGGTTGCTTGCTTCCCTCACTTCTCATTTCTCTTCCTCGCCGGCTTCGCCTTGCCGCATTCCGGACAGCTTGTCGCCTCCGGGTTGCCGCGCAGGTTGTAGCCGCAGTCAAAGCAGTGCCCCGCCTGTGCCACGAACGCGAGGTAGCGCTCCGTGAATCGTCGACCAACGGCCGCCGAGATCGGCACCGTCGCCATCAACACGCCGCTCAACAGCACCGGCAGTACCAGCACGTCCAGCGTAGCTCGGCGATAAAACGTTTCGCCCGCCGCCAGTGCGCTACCGAGCACCCAGCCACCCGTCAGGTACGTCGGCAACCACACCTGCCACCGCAAGCGTGACTGCATAGCTGCGCGCGGCGTGCCGCGACGCGGCAGCTCCAGCGGCTCAATCACCGGCAACACCCAACCCACCCAGATGAAAGCGAAGATCGCCGCACCGATCGCCAGTGACGCGATGAGGAAAGATAACCCCGGGCCGGTGCGAAGGGATACAACCACGCCAGCCACCATGACCAGCACGGCAGCCGCGAACGGAACGCGATACCACGATTGGCGTCTCATCTCATCGGTGTCGACCGCGCCAACGAATCGAAGGGCCAGTCCTCTCCATCAGAACGAGGGGGTTTCCGTCATCTGCCGCGTCGCTCCGACCGATACGGCCCCATCCGGTTGTAAACAAGCCGACACTTGCGCGGATCGCGCCCATGCTCGTCGAACAGCATCAACTCGTTCGCCCCGTCCGTGCGCAGCCACGGTTCGGGCAGGTAATACTGTTTCTGTGGCGACACCGCCTTGCCATCGCGCGTTGCCACGAAATAGCGCCCCACGTTGCGCCCGTTCAGAAACACCTGCCCCTTGCTCATCCCGCGCGGCTCGAGCCAGAGCGGCACATTCGCTTCCTTCACATTGAACCGCGCACGAAACCACGTCGGCCGGGACGGCAGCGTTCCCGGTAGCGCATCAAACGCTCCGTCTCCCGGCGGTTGCCAGCGACAGAACGCCCACTGCCCGCGCCCCGTCACCGCGCCGGTGGTCTGATACAAGCGCACGTGCTTCTCCACATTCAGCTTGTCCGGCATCGACTCCAGCGGTGTCAGACGAATGGCGTTGCGCCCCGTCGTGAACCCGCCTTCACCGGCGGTCAGCGTCAGCCGCGTCGGCCCCTCGAACAGGCGCGGATGGTGATACGCCACGGCGGTATCATTGACGAAAACAATGCCAGGCAGCGGCAGCTCGCCGAGATCGAACAGCATCGGCTTGCGCCCGCTGGGCTTGATGTGCCACACCAGCGAATCGGCGCGCGCTCCGTGATCGGCGCCGCGCCGTGCGAAGGGGATGTATCCGCTCAACTCGAACGGGTCCGCCGGCTGCGCGGGCTCGACCTTGGGTTTTGCGAGGCGCGCCTGGCGCACTGTATAAAGATGGTCGTAAAGCCCCTTCGGCTCGGCAACGTACTGGTGAATCTTCGGCCGCCCAAGGTTGTCGGCCAGCACCACGACATCACCGCTCAATTTCAGTTCTACCGGATCGGTTGTCGCGCCGGGCGCGCTGCCGAGCAGGCCGGCGAGCTTGCCGCTTGAGTAGATATGCAGCCGGTCGCCCGCGCCGGGCGCGATCATGCGCCCGCTCTTGGCGCTGCCGACGCCGATGCGATACCACCCATAACCGTAGTCGCAGTGAAGCTGTTCGAGCGAGGCGGGGCCGGCGATCTTCTCGAATGCGTCGTCGCTGCCGTCGGTGATCGATTCGAGCGAAGCGTGCTGCCACTGCGTGAGGCGCGGCGCGGTGGGGCGCGGCGGTTGCGGGAGCTGTTCGGTGCTGACGTTGCCGTCGAGATCGACGCGATACAGGCGCGTCCAATCCGCGCGGCGGATCGGTTGATCGTTTTCGTCGACGCCGGCCGCGCCGATCGCGAGGCCGTTTTCATCGATGTAGGTGGCGTCGATCTGCTCGCTGCTGAGCACGACGATGGCGATCTGCTCATGCCGCTCGATGCGCGGCTCCTTGCCGGTGGGCACGGGCACATGGATCGGCACCTCGTCGAGGCTGACCAGGCCATCGGCGCCCGCCGGGCCGAACAGCACCAGCAGCTTGCGTCCGAGGAAAGCCCAGGGGCGCAGATTGGTGTAGTCGAGCTGCGCCGCGCCGCCGAGGTTGGTGTTCAGCAGCAGCCACGCGGCGCGCTCGCGGCGTTCCAGCGGCACGCCCAGGCTCATGCCGTTGGGCAGCAGCACATCGGCCTGCCGCGCGGTTTCGCCGGCGCTTTTCAACAGAAGCAGCACCTCGCCCTGCGCGCCGCGCTGATGCACGATGCTGACCGGATGCGCTTCGTCTTCATGGACAGCGACCGATGTGTGCGGGGGCGCATCGTTCAGGTGCGCGAAGACCTGGTGGAACTGGCTGGCGAACGTGCTGATGCGCT
>JBMCXL010000010.1:0-22555 GCA_048621015.1 Phycisphaeraceae bacterium | reverse complement strand
GCCCATGAGGCCGTCGTTCATGCTGGCGATGATGCGGGTGATGTACTCGGTGTGCTGGCGGCGCTGCTCGGCCGGCTGCAGCGCGGCGCAGGGCGTGCCGAAGCGAGGTTTTGCAAATGGCAGATGCGTGTCGCCGCGCGCGAGGATGTGCGAGCCGTTGGTCGCACCTGTTTCCGGGTCCTGGATCTTGTTGCCGTCGGCGTCGGTGTCGGCGCCCCACTGCGTGTAGCTGCGCGCGTTGCAGTAGTGGCTGACGAACGCGCGGCGGAAGCGGTCCTGCGACCAGTTCTGCTTGGAGCGATGCAGCACGTGGCCGTTGAAGAACACCACGTCGCCCGCCTTCACGGTGCCGAGCACCTGGTCGTACCTGTCGGCGACTTTCGCCAGGTCGTTCTGCTCGTCGTCGGTGTCACTGACGCCCTTGACCCATTTGACATCGTGCACCAGCGTGTCGCCGAAGCCGTACTTCACCTCGGGACAGGGGGGATAGACCGGCTCGTTGCCGGAACCCTTGGCGAACCACATCGCGCCGTTCTGCTCGTCGGCGTCGTCGATGGCGATCCATGCGCCGCAGAGGGAGTCCGGCTGCGTGGGGATGTAGTAGCTGTCCTGGTGCCAACCCTGACCCGGTTTGCCCGGCGGCTTGAGGAAGAGCATCGTCTGAAGCGCCAGCACGTCCGGGCCGATCAACACCTCCAGCACGTCAAGCACGCGCGGGTGCAGCATGTAACGCTCGTGCAGTTCAAGTTGGCGATGCAGCATGTGGATGCGCAGGAAGTACTGGGCTTTCTCTTCCGGCGAAAGATGGTCCGGTGGACGCATGAGATGGCGCACGGTCTTTACAGATTGCTCGCGCTGGTCCTGGTCGAGCACGGAGCTTTCCTCCGTGCCACGGAATTCCTCCATCTCGTGCTGTTCGGGGAGTCGGCCAAGCATGAGGTCGTCGGTGTGCTGGCGCAGCTCGGCGATGTCCTCCGGCGGCACGAGGCCGCGCACGATGACGAAGCCGTCGCGACGGAAGGTGACGTACTGCTCAACGCTGACACGGTAGCGCTGCGACTCGTCGGGCTGGGACGGCAGCGCGGGGGTGGCGGTCGGCGTGGTGCTCGACATGAATGGTCTCCTGACCGGATGCGTGGCTGGCGCGTTGGCCGGGCGCGGGCTCGGCGGCTGGCCCGCCCGCGGGTGGACGATGGCCGACGACCAGACTATAAACCTACAAAAGACGCATAACAATGGATCAGAACACCGAATATATATCTGAAAACGCCATTCCGGAGCCGGTGCGGACGCAGTTCGGCTGGGTGAGCTATCCGCCGGGGGGCACGCTGGGGCCGCGCGTGCAGGTGGGGCTGCAGTTGGTGGTGATCGAGTCGGGCGAGGCGGTGATCACGGTGGACGGTCGGCGTCGCCCGCTGGCGGCGGGGGAGATCTGCATCCTCTGGCCGGGGCAGCGCGAGTTTTTTCGGTTTGCGCGGAAGCAGAAGACGGTGCATACCTGGTGCACGATGTTCTTCGACGACGTGCCGGACGAGGCGGTGGTGCGGCCGCGGGGCGCGCTGCCTTTTTCGACGCGGCTGACCTCGACGCTGCGCGAGCTGATCGCGGTGGGACTGGGCAGCCGATGGACCTCGGGCGAGGCGCGCGAGGCGCTGGCCAATGCGGTGGGCCGGGCGACGTACTACGCGTTTGTCGCGGCGGTGAGCGCGGCGGACCCGGCGAGCCGACCGTATCCCGCCTCGGTGGCGCGGGCGTGCGAGTTTGTCGCGAACCACGTGGCCGAGCCGATCCAGGTCGCCGACATGGCGCGGGCGGCGGGCGTCAGTGAGAACCAACTCACGCGGTTGTTCAAGCGCCACCTCGACACCACGCCGAGCCGATACCTCTGGCAGACGCGCACACAGCAGGGCGTGAACCTGCTCCAGAACACGGGGTTGAGCATCGCGGAGATCGCGGATCGCGTGGGGTTCGCGACGCCGTTTCATTTCTCGCGCTTGAGCAAGCAGCATTATGGGCTGTCGCCCAAGGCGCTGCGGCAGCAGTTCTGGGGAGAGGGGCGGCAGCGCGCGGCGCGCGATTGAATGCCCGGGTGTTCAGGCGCTGCGCGAAGACGCGAGCGTTGATGTCACTTCATCACGCGGAAACCGATGTCATGTCGAAAGTGGGCGCCTTCGAATTGGATCCTTTCGCACGCGGCGTTCGCCTTGGCCTGCGCCTCTTTCAGATCGTTGCCGAGTGCGCAGACGTTCAGCACGCGACCGCCGCTGGTGACCAGTGCGCCGTCGCGCTCGCGCTTCGTGCCGGCGTGAAAGACGGTGACATCCGGATCGCTTTCCGCGTCCTCGATGCCGGTGATGCGCTTGCCTTTCTCGTAGTCGCCGGGATAGCCGCCGCTGGCCATCACCACGCAGACGCACGTGCGCGCGTCCCAGTCGCACTGCACTTCTTCGAGGCGGCCTTCGCATGTCGCGATCATCAGTTCGAGTAGATCGCCTTTCAGGCGCAGCATCAACGGCTGCGTTTCCGGGTCGCCGAAGCGGCAGTTGAACTCGATGACCTTCGGCCCGCCGGCGGTGAGCATCAAGCCCGCGTAGAGCACACCGCGGTAATCCACATCATCGCGGCGCAGCACGTCGACCGCCGGCACGAGAATCTGCGAATAGATCCTGCCCATCAGCGCATCGTCGACCAGCGGCGTCGGACAGTACGCGCCCATGCCGCCGGTGTTTGGCCCCTTGTCGCCGTCATAGACCGCCTTGTGATCCTGCGCCGGATCGAGCACGTACAGGCTGCGTCCGTCGACCAGCGCAAGCACGGAGACTTCCTGCCCCACGAGGCGCTCCTCCACGACGACCGTCTCGCCCGCTTCGCCGAACGCTTTGTCCACCATGCAGCGGTGCAGCGCTTCGACGGCCTGCTCGGCGTTGTCGCAGACGATGGCGCCCTTGCCCTTGGCCAGGCCGGTCGCCTTGACGACGACGGGGGTTTCGTGGTTCTCGACGTAGCGCACGGCGGCGCGATAGTCGGTGAACGTGCGGCTGTCGGCGGTGGGGATCGAGGCGGCGCGCATGAGCTGCTTGGCGTAGGCCTTGTCGGCCTCGATGCGCGCGCCCTGCTGGGACGGGCCGAAGACGTAGCGCCCGTCGCGCTGCAGGCGATCCGCGAGGCCGCCGGCGAGCGGGTCTTCCGGGCCGATGACGATCAGGCCGACGTCGTTCTGCCGGCAGAACCAGTCGATGGCGTCGGCGTTCTTGGTATTGACCGGTTCGATGGCGAGGTCGACGTTCTGGCCGATGTCGGTCGTGCCGCCGTTGCCGGGGGCGAAGTAGATCCTGCCGCACCGGGGGGAGCGTTTGAGCTTCCAGCCCAGGGCGTGCTCGCGTCCGCCGCCGCCGAGGATGAGGACGTTGGTCTGCCGGTGAGTCTGCTTGGCCATGACGCGAGCAGGGTAGCGAGTGGGCCAGTGGTGTGCGAGCGGGTCCGGTGTTGCTGCGCGGTTGCATCGCGAGATGCGATGCATGCCACGCTCGCACGCAGGTCCGCTGTGCGGTTGCGCCATAGCCCGCCCCCAACAGGGGCGCGGCAGTGCCCGAACGCCTCGTCGGCATCCGAAGGTGTTCCAGCGTCACCGCGCCGCCGTCGGGGGCGGGCTATCGGGGGAAGGGGCTGTGGAGCAATCCCGTCTCCCCGATTGACGCGCCTCTAATATTTGGTTAATTTGTAATGCAAATCATGAAAACAGTCACTTCCGCCAGACCGAGCGAGCTCGAGCGGCCGTCCGCCTACTACCGGCAGATCGCCGACCTGCTGCGCCGTCGCATTGAGGCCGGCGAGCTGAAGCCGGGCACGAAGCTGCCCTCCACGCAGGCCCTGGCCGAGCAGTGGTCGGTCAACGTCAGCACGGTCCACTCGGCGATGACCCTGCTGGTGCGCGAGGGCTGGCTCGAGCGCGTCCGCCGGCGGGGCACGTTCGTGCGCCAGCGGGCGACAACGCTGCGCCGCGTGGTGCTCTACTACAAGGACGACGTCTGGGGCGAGGCGGACTCGCAGTTCCAACAGGCGCTCTACCGCGCTCTGCGGGACACGCTGGCGGCGCATGGGATCGAGGTGCGCGTGATGATCGACACGCGCCCGGTCACGCAGCAGGACGAGCCGTTGCCCGAGCTGCGCGAGGCCATCGCGTCGCGGCAGGTCCAGGGCGTGATCTTTCCCTTCAGCGCGCCTCCGCACTCCTCCTGGCTGGACGCGCTGCACAGTCCGCGCGCGCTGGTCGCCAGCGGGTCGGCCAATTACCGGGTGGATTTCAATCAGCGGCAGTTTCTGGAGCTTGCGGTCGATGCGCTGGCGCGCCAGGGCTGCAAGTCGGCAGGGATGATCGGCGCACGGAATTATGGCGAACAGTTCCGCGACATCGCCGCGGCGCGCGGGCTGCGTGTCGATCCGGCGCTGGTGATCAGTACGCCCGGCAAGGTTTACACGGGGCGGCTCCAGAAGCGCACCGGCTACGAGCTGACGCATCAGTGGTGCGAGCGTGCCGGCGCGGCTGGGGCTGACGGGCTGGTGGTCTATCCCGACACGTTCGCCGTGGGCGCCATTCAGGCGTTGCTGGAGCGGCGCATCGATGTCCCCGACGCGCTAAGGCTGGTGCTGCATCGCAATGCGGGCGTCGATCTACTGTGTCCCTTTTCCGTCACATGGGTGGAGTCCAGCGAGCGCGAGGTTGCCGAGGCCGTGCTCGAACAGCTTCAGCGCCAGCATCGCGGCGAAGTGCCCACGCCCATTCACATCGGTTTCCGGCTCGCCGACGGTTCAGCGGCGCCAGTCTTTCATCGCTCCATTTCCGCATCATCCTGTTGATCGGAGGTCACCATGAACGCACTTCGTTCCATGCCGTGCCCATTGCGCCCAATGCGGACGCAAGCCTTCACGCTCATTGAACTTCTTGTAGTCATTTCGATCATCGCTTTGCTACTTGCCATGCTGCTGCCGGCGCTGGCCGGAGTGCGTGACGCCGCGCGTGTCATGCAGTGCGGCAGCAACCTGCGGCAGGTCGGCGTTCTCACGCACATGTACACCAAGGATCACGACGACTGGATGGTGCCCGCCGCCGGCTCGGGCTTTGTCGCGGCGTTCCCCGACATGGCCGCCAACTTCTGGCAGGGCGAGCTGATGGAAGCCGGCTACTGGGAAGGGAAAACGCCCGGCGAGATGGATTGCCCCGTGCTGCCGCCCAATGAAGCCGGCTCACCTTACCGCTCCTATGCCGGCAACCCCGCGACATGGAACGGCACATCCACGTGGCTTCACTGGCCGCGCTACGGACGCAACCAGTACGTCGCGCGTCGGGACGGCGCGCTTCAATACTGCCGCCTCGACTCGATCCCCGGCACGCTCAGCAACGCCATCGAGGCGGCCGACATCGAGCCCAACTGGTCGTGGGGTGCCTCGGCTCGTCTGCCTTATCACCTTGGTACGCTCACCGGCAACGGCGGCCTCGCCGAGTCGACGCATCAGACCAGCCCGAACATCGCCTACCTCGACGGCCACGTCGCGCGCCTGAGGCGCGACCACGTGCCCACCACACACCTGAATTTCTGGTAAGCCTTCCGTGGAGTGAATTGTGACACGACCTCGCCCGATCGCGCAGTGGATGTTTCTTGCCCTGTTGACGGTGGCCGGCGTGACGCCCGCGCTTGCGCAGGAGGATGCCGCGATGTCCGAGTCGAGCTTGATCGAGCGCCCGGCACTGATGCACCTGAACGAGCCGCCGGACGAAAGCTGGGTGCAGCCGGTGCCGCGGCCGAACATTCCCGATCCGCCGACGGACGCCGGGCTCAGTGATCCCGACGCGCTGCGCGATGCCAAACCCCTACGTTTTGACAGTGAAGATGCGCTCGCCGCCGAGGCCGCGAAGGATGATGGTTTTGTTACCGGCAGCGGCACGGCGGACGATCCCTACGTGATCCGCGATCTGCGCTTCAGCAACATCCACGACGAGCCGGCGATTCACGTCAGCAACGTCGAAGCGCCGCTGATCATCGAGAACGTGCAGGTCAT
Organism: Phycisphaeraceae bacterium; assembly: GCA_048621015.1. Classification (GTDB taxonomy): domain Bacteria; phylum Planctomycetota; class Phycisphaerae; order Phycisphaerales; family Phycisphaeraceae; genus JBMCXL01. Next base: position 16,498 of record JBMCXL010000010.1, on the reverse strand, counting down.
CGGCGAGCCGACCTCGCCCCATGCGCCCGCGCCGGCGTGGGGCATCCGCCTGGTGGACTGCATCGGCACGATCGTCCGCCGCAGTGAGGTGGCGCGCTGCGGCGGCATCAGCGCCTATGGCAAGCATATCCGCGACATCCGCTTCGAGCGCAACTACGTTTACAGTTGCGATCGCGCCATCATGAGCTCCGGCGGCAGCCACATCACCGCCGTCGGTAACCACACGCGCGACTCGGCGCGCTACGGCGTGTTCCTCTACAACGGCACCGACAACACCATCGAAAACAACTACGTTGCCTGGGCCGGCCGCGAAGGCACCGGCTCGCACGGCGACTGCGCCCGTCTCACCGTGCGCGACAACATCGTCCTCCACACCGGCTGGACCGCCATCAACGTCGAAGGCCACGCCCACGACAGCGTCGCCGAGGGCAACCTCATCGTCGATACGCACTACGGCATCGTCTTCATGGGCAGCCGATCCGTCTGCCGCGACAACGAAATCTTCTACGCCACGCAGGACGGCGTCATCACGCACGGCCGCGACGACAAGCTGATCTTCGAGGACATGCAGATAACCGACAACCTCATCGTCGGCTCCGGCCAGGCGGGCGTGCACCTTCGCCAATGGTCACCCAACGCGCAGATCACAGGCAACCGCATCCACCAGGGGCACATGGGCCTGGACATCCACGCGCCACGAAGCACCGTCGAGGACAACGATGTCACCCGCTGCATGACCGGCATCCTGCTGCGTGAGAAAGCCGGAGGTTTTACGGTGCGGAACAACCGGGTTTACAGCATCCGCAACGGCATCACGATGCGCCGCATGGAAGGCGACGGCGGCGAAGTGCGCGACAACCGCCTGAACCACGCGATCAACGGCATCGTCGTACACGATGGCGAAGCGTACACCATCGCCGACAACGAGCTGCGTTTCATCGGCACGACCATGCCGATCCACGACAGCCGCGACATCACCGTCACCGGCAACCGCATGATCCGCACGGGCTATAACAACGTCATTCTGAACGACAGCCGCGCCTGTCGCGTGACGGACAACTTGTTTGAGGCCGGCATCATTTCAGCCGCGCGCATTCATGGCGGCGGCGGGCACGCGATCCGCGGCAACCGGATCAGCCACATCCTCAGCCAGTTCTGGGGCGCGGGCGTGCTGCTGGAGGACGGCACGCAGGGCAACACGATCACCGACAATCGGTTCGATCACACCGACCTGGCCGTGGCGTTCGCCGGGGAGGGCAACCGCGGCAACACGGTTTCCGGTAATGTCTATGAGAACGTCAACCGGCGGATCGTGACCCAGCAGGGCGCTGCCGCGATCGCCGAGCATAACACGCTGGAGCACGAGCCGGCCGCGCGCTGAGCGTTCGCGGCCGACACGGATTCGACACCACGGATTTTCATCAATGACCCGAAGCACTGTCACCGCGCCGTCCCATGCGGGCGCATCCGAGTCGCTGTTGTGTGCGGACGATCCGCGCGAGCTGCGCCGACGCTACGAGCATGCCCACGGACCGGCCCGGCAATGGATGGACCGCCTGATCTGGACCGCCCGCCATGCCGACGTGTATTCCGCATCTCAGATGGCGAACCTCGGCACGATCCGACAGGGCACCGTGCGCCCCACGATTCGGCCGGATGAACGCGCCTACAGCGCGCTGGCGTACCTGCTCACCGGCGACGCGGCGCTAGCGGCGATCACGCGCGAGCGACTGCTCGCCCTGGCCGACAGCGTCGCCGAGCGCGAAACCACCGACACGACGCAGAACCACTGCTGGTGCGATGCGTTCGGCTTCGCCCGCTGGATCGTGTTCTACGACTGGGTGCATGACAGCGGCGCGTTCAGCGCGCCGGACCACGATCGGCTTGCCGAGCGGTCGGCGTATTACATCTGGGCGCATCCCTACCAGCGCCTGCGCGCCCGGGCGATCGAAGGCTCGGCCTGCAACAACCAGAACGCGGCGATGGCGTTCGCCTGCGCCGTGGGCGGATACGTGTTCGGCCTCCACCGCCGGCGCGACCGTCACCTGGCGCGCGCCTGCGAGCTGGGCATCGACCATCTCGTGCGCTTCCTCACCGCGTTTCCGCGCGGTGGCTACAGCTACGAAGGCTCGACGTACATGGGCAAGGTCAACGCGGCGGTCATTCCCCTGGCGCTGGAAGCGGTGCGCCACATCACGGGCGTTGACCTGCTCGATGCGCGCGCCGATGGCGCCTGTGCCACGCCGCGCGAGGTGCTCGAGTCGATCATGCGCCTGATGTCGCCGGCCGGCCTGCTGCTGCCGTGGGACAACTACGGCTATGAGCTGGCCGGGTTCACGCCCGCCGCGGCATACCTGGCGCGGCGCACGGGCAACGACGCGGGATTGCAACTGTTGACGGCGCGCCACCTGCTGCACTGGCCGGAGCACGCGGGCTGGGGTTTCGACAATTCGCTCTGGGCGCTGCTCTACCTGCCGGAGGATTTCGAACCGCGGTCGATGACGGCCGACGATGCGGCGAGGCTGTTCAACCACGCCGAGCCCGCGGTCGGCGCCGGCGCGGCCGGGCCGGGACAGCGGTTGTACGCCTACCAGATGTGGGACCGCTCCAACGCGCTGCCGGTGCGACAGCATTTCAACCCCAACGCGCTGGTGATGGAGTACGACGGAGCGCCGCTGCTGATCGACGGCTGGTGCGTGGAGCATGCCAAGGCGGCGGTGCTCGCCGCGCCGCGCTACCGCCGGCGCAAACCGGACACGGGCAACGAAGTGACGATCGGCCGCGGCACGGTCGGCGCGCACAACACGATCTTTCTCGATGATGAGCCGCATTACGCCTCGCCGCGCGCCACGGAGGGCACGCTGATCGGCGCGTGCTATGAATCCGGCGCGGCGCTGTTCGAGGCTGACGTGACCGACTGCTTTCGCGATCGCTACGACGTGCGCCGCGTACGGCGGAGCACGCTGGTGCTCGACGACGAACTGGTGTTCGTGCGCGACCGGATCGTGAGCGACAGCGAGCACAAGGTGAGCTGGCGTGCCCACGTGCGTGACGGTGACGTGTCCAGCCAGGATCATGCGTGTTCGATCACGACGCCGGAGGGCGTGCGGCTGGACGTGTGTGTGCCGGAGGGCGCGACGCTGGAGCAGGTCCATCATGAAGGTGATTCGGACACTACTGATGCGGCCGCGCACCTCGAGGGGCGCTGTCACGAGCTGAACTGGCACGACACGGGCCGGGACGTCACGCTGACGACGCTGCTCGTGCCCACGGCGACGCGGCAGGCGCGCCACGACCTCAGCGCCGGCTGGGAATGGCGACGCGGGCGCGATGATGCGGAGGCGGACCAGTGGCTCGCATCAACGCCTGCGTCTTCGCGCGCCGCCGCATCCAACAACGATCAAACCATCAACTTCGCGCACGGCCGCGACGGGACAACCCCGGCGCCGGGCCTGATCGCATACCGCCGCGAGCTTGTGCTGGAGGAGGCGCCGGCGGGACCGCTGTGGCTGAAGCTCCCTCGCCTGCTCGGATCGGCGCGCGTGCGCATCAATGACGCCGACTTTCATGTCGGCCGCGACGATGAGCGCCAGATGCTCGTGCCGGAGCAGGTCGAAATCTCCGGCGCGCTGCGCCAGGGAACGAACGTGCTGGCGATCGTGATGCGATCATTGCTGGACTGGGAGCCGGCCGGTGAGGTTGGGTTGTACGAGCCTGCGCCGGCGACGGGCGCATCGCGGCTTGTGAAGGTCGACGAGCACACGTTCGATCTGCACCATCACGGACAACACACGCGCGTGGCCTGGAACGAGACAGGCTGCACGCTCACGCACGATGACGGCCGCACCACGACGCTGCGCCTCGAGCCACCGCCGACACCGAACGTCACCGACCACACCACGTCCACCCGCGCGATCGACGCGGCGACGGCGGCGGTGAAGCGGAAGGTCGGCGAGTTGGTCGAGCCCGCCACCGCTGAGGCGGCGGCGCTGGCGCGCGCGATCACGGACGCGGACTGGCGGAGCGCGCTGGCCGCGCTGGAGGATGCCGAAGGGCGCGACGATCCGGCCATCGTGCAGGCGGCGTGGCAGCGGTTGTGCGACGAGCACGCCTCGCACCCGACGCCGTTCGCGCGGGCGCAGGAGGACGTGTGCTGGTATCGGCTCAAGGCGGCGTGCGCGCGGGTGCTGGGCGCGGCGCGTTACGAGCCGGCGGTGCCGCTGCTGGGCGAGATACTCGCCGGTGAGGATTTCTATCCGGCGCGGGCCATGTGCGCCCAGGCGCTGGGGCGCATCGGCACGCCGGCCGCGCGCCAATGGCTGGAGCAGGTGCAAGCCGACGAGCACAACACCCAGCTTCACGCGGAGCGCGCGCTGCGTGCGATCGCGAACCAAGCGCGCTGACTCACCGGAGCGCCTCGCCCGCGAGCCAGCGTCGCAGCAGATCGTGCGCCGGTTTGCCCGCGATGCCGTAACCCGTGTCGCGCGCTCCGCCGGCATGATCGATGTCCCACCCGTAGAACAGCACGCCCGCCACGCGCGCATCGGGCAGCCGCCAGCGCACTTGTGGCGTGTTCACCGTCACGCCTTCCCGCGCGGCCGCGCTGCGCGGCGGTCGAATCAGCTCACTCCAGGCATCGAGAAACGAGCGATAGCCGCGCGCCTGCGCCTCGTGGTCGGCGGTGAGCCCGTCCGGGTTCACGTAGTTCCACGGATCGCGCAGCGCCCACGGCAGACTCGGATAGCCGATCTCGGTCAGCAGGATCGGCCGCTTCTGCCGGTCAGCGTACGTGAGCACCGTCTTGCGGATCTCTTCCCACCGGGCGCGCAGCTCTTCGGCGGTCGGCGCGGCGGCGTCGTCCGCGTTGCGCGTCAGGTCCCAGTAGCCGCTGATGCCGATCGCATCCAGCTCGTCCCAGAACGGCACGGTCTGGTAGCTGTCCCAGTTGGTCGAATAGCTGAGCGGGCCGTCGAAGTTTTCACGCGCCAGCGCGACGATCTCGCGCCAGCGCGCCTCGTGCGTCGGTTTCTGCGTGCTCAGCAGCTCGCAGCCGATGATGAACAGGTCCACCTCGGCTTCCTTGGCGATGTCCAGCTGCGCGTGCATCATCCGTTTGTATGACGTCCACCAGTCGCGCCACCGGTCCGGCTGGATCTTGCCGCGCCACTCGTTGCCGCGCGGCGCGGTGAAGTTGATCTGCGGCATAAGCGTCACGCGCAGCCCGCGCTCCTTGGCATGACCCAGCACGCGCACGATCTGATCGCGCTGTAGCGCCCGGCCCGGTTCGCCGACGATGCGCTCGATCTCGTTCGCCGCGCCGTCGCGCTGAAACACCGGCGACACCGCGTGCAGCGTGTTGAAGCCCAGCGCCGCGATCCGATCGACCGCGTTCACGTGGCGCTGCACGTCGTCGGTGTGGTACAGGTTCAGCGTGATGCCCACGAGCTGGGGCAGTGTTTCCGCGCGCCGCGGCATCTCGGCCGCCGGCTCGTTCCGCGGCTCGCCGTCCACGCGTGATCGCGTGTCTGCCGGCGCCGGTATGGTGAGCACCGCCACGACCGAAAGGACGTAGATCAGCAGGACCAGGATGATCACGATGCGCACGAGCATAAGTTCAGTCGCCTGGGGTGAGGAGCATCGTGCCCGGCCGCCACGGAATCATACCGTCTCCGCCTCGCTGTGCTGGCCGGCGAGCGCCTCGGTTCGCCGCGATTCCATGTATTGGGTGGTGGACAGCGGCGCCGCGCTCGGCCGGCGCGTGAAGTAGTTGGCCAGCAGCGACTCGAGCACGAACACCCCCAGCGCCGCCAGCAGCAGCCACGGCCACCACTCGGTGCGCCGCTCGGTCTGCTCGTCTTCGGCGTGCCAGCCGCCGAGTGTCGCGGCGACCTGGTCGCGAATGAAGCGCACCGGCCGCTCGCCGAGCGCTTCGCGCACCGTGGCGCGGTCGACCGGCGCGAGGATCGAGCCGCGCGTGTCCAGGTTCACCGCGAACGCGCCCGGCGCATCGAAGCCCGGGTCGGCCGAGACCTCGTACACCCCGGGCAGCACCGTGCCGCGGAACTCGGCCACCGCGCGCTCGCCGCGCGGACCCGCTTCGGCGTGCAGCGTCTGCCGCGTCTGGTCGGGGAGCGTGATCGTGATCGGCCGATCGACAAGCTGCGCCGGGCCTTCGAACGTCACCGTCTGTCCGAGCGTGACCGAGCGCATCGCGATGCGCTGCCGCGTCAGGTGCGAGACCGCCTGGTCAATGAACGGTACGAACGCGCGGCGATAGGGGAAGTTCGACCACGTCGCATCCAGCGGGCCGGTCAGCACCAGCACGCGCCCGCCGCCCTCGCCGCCGAATCGGCCTTCCACCAGCGCCGGTGAGCCGTCGCCGAACACCGCCAGCACGCGCGCGGCGCGCTGTTCCGTCCGCGGCTCGGCGCCGAGGAACGCGAAGAACCGTGTCGCCGCGAGATCGACCCCCTCGGCGAACACCGGATGGTCCGGCTCCTGCACGAGCACCTGGAACGCGCGCGAGCGCTGCGGATCGCCGCGCCGGCCGGTGAGGCGCACGGGCAGGAAAGGCCAGGCGTCGTTGTAATGCTCGACGTCGACCTGGTCGCCGAGCGCGACGAAGACGTTGCCGCCGCTGCGGAGGAAGCGCTCGATCTCCGCCAGCGCGGCGCCGTCGAGGCGCTGGACGTTGGAGAGGATCAGCGCGCCGCTGTCGGGCAGCGGTTGCGTGGCGAGGTCGGCCGGCGCGCGGTGCTCGATCGTCAGTGGCTGCGCGGCGCGCTGCTCGCGGATGCTCAGCGCGGCGTCGAGGAAGTACGCGCCGGCGCGGCGGGCCACGGGCGAAGGCTTGCCGTCGACGACGATCAGGTGTCGGCCGCCGGTGATGTTCAGGGCGAACGAAGCGCGGTCGTCGATGGCGAGGCGGTCGGACTCGATGCGCACTTCGCCACGGTGGATGCCGGGGCCGGGCAGTTCGGCGCGGAGCGTGACGCTGCCGTCGTCGGCGGGCAGCAGTTCGGGCGAGCCGGCGCGCTCGCCGTTGATGCGCAGCGTCGCCTGGCCGCCGCGCGGGCGCGAAGGGCCGTGGCCGAGGATCTCGGCTTCGACGCTCACCATGCCCTCGACCGGGTTCTCGCGCACGTTGATCTGGCGGATGAAGCGATTGGACGCGTTGGTCGTGGACAGGTCGCCGATGGTCAGGGGCAGGGCAGGATCGACGCCGTCGAGCAGCTCGTCGTGGAGCGCGGGTTCCCACGCGGTGCGCTGGAGGTCGGAAATGATCATGACCTGGCGCCACGCCTCGCGGCGCTGGCGCACGTTGTCGTCGTCGCTTGTTTCGTTCTCCTGCTCGTCATCATCACTGTCCGCATCGAGCTGCGCCAGAGCGAAGGCGGTGCTCAGGCCGTCGCGCATGTCGCCGGGCCGGGGCGCCAGCTCGGCGGCGCGGATGCGCTCGGCGACGCGCTCGTGGTCGCGCGTCGGCCGATCGATCACCGGTACGGCGCGGTCGTTGGCGAGCACCAGCGCGACCTCGTCGGCCAGGGACAGCTCTTCGACCTGGTCCAGCGCCATCTGCTTGGCGCGGTCGAAGCGCGTGGTCGGGTCGCTGCCGTCGCGGTAGCCCATCGAGTAGGAGTTGTCGAGCACGATTACCAGCGTCGTCGGCAAATCGGCGGGCGCGGCCCACGTCCGGTCCTGCGTGTACGGCTGCGCCATCGCCAGCACGAGCAGCGCGATCAGCAGGCACCGGCACAGCAGCACGAGAATGTGGCGCAGCTTCGACCGCCGTGACGACTGCTCCTGCGCCGCCATCAGCAGGCGCAGCGTCGGGAAATCCTGCGGCACGTTGCGTGTGCGGTCCAGCAGGTGGATGACGATCGGCGCGGCGACACCGGCCAGACCGACGAGCATGATGGGAGCGAGGAAAGACATTGCCGATTGCCAACTGCCGATTGCCGATTGGTTTCCGCTTCGCCGATCACTTGGCAATCGGCAATGATTATCTGTTCCGGCGGGTGAGCATCGCGGTCAGCAGCGAATCGTAAGGCGTGGCCGTGCTGGCCAACACGTAATCAAAGTTGTGCTCGAAGCAGCTCTGCTTGTAGCGCTGGAGCAGCTTGTCCAATCGTTCACGGTAGGCGGCGGCGATCTCCGTGGCGTTGACGGTCATCTTCTGATACGACTCCATGTCGCGCAGCGTGACGGTGCCCTTGAACGGGAGGTTCAGCTCGTCCTCGTCGAGCACCTGCACGATGATGGCGTCGTGGCCGCGCTGGCGGAAGTGCGCCAGGGCCTTGACGATGCGCTCGGGGTCGTCGAGCAGGTCGCTGATGATCAGCAGCAGGCCGCGGCGCTTGAGCGTGCCGGCGACGGTGTGCAGCGCCTTGCCGGCGTCGGTAGGGGAGGCGGGCTGGACCTCGTCCATGGTGCGCAGAATGCGGTGCAGGTGGCCCATCGAGCGCATCGCGGGGATGTCGGCGACGATCTCCTCGTTGAACATCATCAGGCCGACTGGGTCCTGCTGGCGCACGAGCACGTACGCGAGGCCGGCGGCGATGTGGCAGGCGTACTGGTACTTGGTGACGCGTCCCGGCGCGGGCTTGGCGGGGTAATTCATCGAGCCGGAGCAGTCGAGCAGGATGTGGCCGCGCAGGTTGGTGTTTTCTTCGTAGCGCTTGATGTAGTAGCGCTCGGTGCGCGAGTAGACTTTCCAGTCGAGATGGCGCAGGTCGTCGCCGCGCACGTACTCGCGATGGTCGGCGAACTCGGTGGAGAAACCCTTGAAGGGACTGCGGTGCGAACCCACCATCGCGCCCTCGACGACGCGCCGGCTCATCAGCGGCAACCGGCCGAGCGCGCGCAGCAGCTTCGGTTCGAGATAGCGGCTGATGGTGGAGCGGTCGAGTTTCATGGGAGAAGGAAGAAGACAGGAGACAGAATACAGGAGAGCAGGAGAACCGGAGAGCAGAAGGCGGTTACGAAGCGACGCGGCTCTGCCGCGCCCTGATTGATCGTGCGTCACTCATTGTCATTCGTGCTCCGTAACACCCGCGGGACCTGGTTTGCGGCAAACAGCAGGTAGTCATCGTACACCGCCCAGAGCCGACGGTCGCGCGGCTGCTGGCCGACGTCCCAGCGGCGGGTCACGCCCCACGAGCCGTCGCGCTGGCGGTCGCGCACGTACGCCTGGTCGCGCTCGGGCACGAGGCTGGAGATCTGGAGATCCTCGATTGGCTGATCGAGGCTTTCAAGCAGCGTTTCCAGTTCGTCGTGGGTAGCGTCGATGCTCGCGCAGCGCAGTGTGAACCGCTGGCGCGGGATGTCCGGCATGATGGCGCGGGCCTCGGCGGTGTACTCGTAGCGCTGGCCGAACGGGTCGGTCAGTTGCGCTTCGGAGGCGAGTTCCGTTTCCACGAGCGCTGCCAGCGTTTCCGGATACTCGACGTGGCGGGCGTAGTAGGCGCGAAGCGCTTCGGCGAGCTGGAGCATCTGCACGCGGGCGCGCAGGCCGAGCATTGCGTGATGCGCGTGGCGATGGAGTGGGTCTTGCCCGTCAGCCGCGGGTAGTTCGAGCATCGCGAGCACCGGCTCAAGTGCGCCATCGGTGAGGCATTCGTTGTGCTCGGCAATGCGGCGCAGCGTCCACAGCGCCTGGTTCAGCCGCGCGACGCGGCCGAGCGCATGGTCCGGGTGTTCGTCGGCGAATTCACCCCACAGCGTCACGATACGCTCGGTTTGGCCGAGCAGTCGGTCGGCTTCGTTCCACGCTTCGAGGAATTGTCGCGGGGTGGGCGTTTCGTTCGCTTGCTGGCTTTGCGCCGCGGCGCTCGACACGGCGAGGCCGAGCAGAGCGGCAAGCGGCAGAAACGCGCGAACCCAGCCAGAGCACGAGAACGGCCCGTTGCCGGACGGCTGCGGCATCCCGATTGGCTGATGCGTCATGCGGATCACTGCGTCATCGCGTACATCACCACGTTCATGCCCAGGTCCAGCGCGCTTTCGGGATCGTAGCCCACGGCGTACGGCACCGGGTTGACGCGCCAGCCGACGTTCAGCGCGATGGGGCTGTAGACCACCGCCACGCGGCCGTTGACGGTCGCGCCGAGAAGCTGCGGCTGCCCGTCATCGCGCACGTTGCGCGAGCGGATGTGCGTCGCCTCGGTGTACTGCACGCGGTCGACTGTCTTGTGGATCGAGTAGATCGCATGCTTGGGCGGCAGCGCGGCCAGCGGCGTGCCTTCGCCGTCACTGCTGCGCAGCACCTTGCCCATCTCGCGCTGGAACGCCACGTCGAACGCCTCGCGCCCGCAGCAGGCGTCGGCGAAGATGAATCCGCCGTTGGCCAGGTAGCGCCGGATGGCGGCGACCTGCGCTTCGCTCCAGGTGAACTCGTCGTGGCCGGTCATGTAAACGAACGGGTAGCGCGACAGCTCGCCGGCGTCGGGCTCGACGCCCTCGGTGGCGAAGCTGATCTGAAGCGCGGTCTTCTGGCCGACCTGGTCGAGCAGGTTCTGCAGTCCCACTTCATCGGGGCGCCACTCGCCTTCGTGGATGAGCTGGCCGACGCGGAAGCGGTCCATCGTGGTCTCGGACTCGTCGACGTAGGCTTTGGCCTCGGTGAGCGAGACGCCCATGTCGCGCGTGGCGGTGGCGTAGGAGACGATGTTGGCGCCGAGGCGCAGGGCGTACTCGGACTCGATCCACGAGCCGCCTTCGATGTTGTTGGTGTGCATGTCCCAGCCGCAGGACAGGTCGTGCGGTGAGAAGATTACGCCGAGGCGGCAGTTGACCTCGATGCCTTCCAGTTCCGCTGGGCCGGTGTGTCCGCCGGAGCCTTCGGTGTACTGCACCATGCCGGCGTTGGGGTAGTAAGCGTGGTAGACCGGATGGTCGAGCGCGAGCTGTTTGAGCGGGTGATCGGGGAAGATCTGCGCCATCTCTTCGCGGACGGATTCGGCGAAGCCGGCCTTGCCGTAGCAGGTGTCGAAGATGATCGTGCCGCCGCGCATGACGTAGTCGCGCAGGCGCTGGCGCTGGTCGGGCGTGAAGGAGAAGGCGCGATGGCCGGTGCGGTAGAGCAGGGGCGCGGTTTCGCCGGTGAGGTCGACTTCGTTGAGGTCCTTGGCTTCCCAGGTGAAGTTGACCTCGAGCTTGGACTTCATCCAGATGAGCAGGTTGTTGATGTCGTTGGGGTCGGTGTTCCAGTCGAGCGGGTCGCCGGACTTGAGCTTGATGGCGATCGTCGGCGGGCGGGGCGGGTTCTTCTTCTCGGTGCGGCGCTGCGGGGCGACGGGGGCGGACATACCCTGGAACGCCTCGGCGCTGGAAGCCTGGGCGGGCTTCGGCGGCGGGGGCGTGCCGCAGGGATTGTCCTCGGATCGCTCCTGCGCGCGGACCGCGGACGAAGCCAGCGCCAAGGCGATGGCGCCGGCGGCGATGAGCGCCGTGAATGTTCGGGTTCTGGACGGGTGGCGTGTCATGGTCTGCCCTCTCGGGAGTGGTGCTGCGGCGGCAGCATGTATCGTTTCATTGTAAACGATTTGTGCGGTTCACCAAGAAGAACGGGGGGAAGGGGCCAAGGGGTCGAGTGGTCGGAGTCGGCGGCTTCGCCGCCATCGATTTTGCACTTGGCCCCTGGACCCCTTTGGCCCCTCCCTCCCCTACGCCATCATCGGCTCCACGCGGAACACCGTTGAGCAGGACGGGCACCGTGCCTTGCGCCCCGCCGCCTTGGCGTTCAGTCGCAGGGTTTTTCCGCAGCCGGGGCAGCGCGTGTCGATCGGTTCGCCGCCGCCGGCCGACGATTTCGACAGCGCCTGCTCGTCTTTCGCTTCGGGTTCTTTCACCGCCTTGACCAGGTGCGCCACGATCTTCATCGGCGTGACGCCCTCCGCATCGGCGCTAAAGTTGGTGAAGATGCGGTGACGCAGCACCGGCACGGCCACCGCGCGCACGTCGTTGACCGACACGTTCGGCCGACCGTGCATCACCGCGCGCGCCTTGGCGCCCAGCACCAGGTTCTGCGCCGCGCGCGGACCGGCGCCGCAATGTACGTACTGGTTCACCACCTGGTCGCCCGTCTTGTTGTCCGGCCGCGTCGCGCGCACCAGCGTCGTCACGTACGTCAACACGTGCTGCGACACCGGCACCTGCCGCACCACCTGCTGCAAGCGCACGATCGTTTCGGCATCGATCACCTTCTCCGGCTTGCGGCCGCCCTTGCCCGTGGTGCGATCGATGATGATCGGCTCTTCATCCTGCGTCGGATAGTCCAGGTGCAGGTTGAACATGAACCGGTCAAGCTGCGCCTCGGGCAGCGGATACGTGCCTTCCTGCTCCAGCGGGTTCTGCGTGGCGAGCACGAAAAACGGCGGCTTGAGTGGGTACGTCGTCCCGCCACTGGTCACGCACATCTCCTGCATCGCTTCCAGCAGCGCGGCCTGTGTCTTCGGCGGCGTGCGGTTGATCTCGTCGGCCAGCAGAAGATTCGTGAAGATCGGGCCGGGGATGAAGCGGAAGCTCCGCTCCTGCGTGGTCGGGTCGGTCTCCATGATGTCGGTGCCGGTGATGTCCGACGGCATCAGGTCCGGCGTGAACTGCACGCGCTTGAACTCCAGGTCGAGCACCTGCGCGATCGTCTGCACCAACGTCGTCTTCGCCAGTCCCGGCACGCCGACCAGCAGGCAGTGGCCGCCGGCCAGCAATGACGTGAGCACCAGGTCGAGCACCTCCGTCTGGCCGATCACCGTCTGCTGCACCTCGTCGCGGATGCGCCGCGTGATCGTCTTCATGCGGTGGATCAGCTCGACGGCTTTCAGATCCGTGTCGAGTGTCACCGGCTCGCCAGGACTGTCGCCACCCGGCGCTTCGTACACGATCGGTTTGGATTCCGACGGCGCCGGCACCGCTTTCACCAGTTGCCGGATCAGCACATCGCTGTCGATCCCTTCGGAGAGGGCGGTGAAGTTGGTGAACATGCGGTGGCGCAGCACGGGGATGGCCGCCGCGCGCACGTCCTCGACCGTCGCCGTCTCGCGGCCGAGCAGCACCGCGCGGGCCTTGGCTGCCAGCGTGAGATACTGCCCCGCGCGCGGCCCGGCGCCGCAGTCGAGGTACTTCTGGATGAACTCGGGCGCCTCCTCGTTGCCCGGTCGCGTGGCGCGCGCCAGCGTCACGGCATAGCGCGTGACCGTCGGCGGCGCGGCCGAGTCGCGCACGAGCTGCTGCATCGCCAGCACGTGCTCGGTCGAGAGAATCTTGTTGAGCGTGACCTTTTTCCCCGCCGTCGTCGCCGCGACGATCTGGTTCTCCTCGGCGTGTGACGGATAGTTCACCACGACGCTGAACATGAACCGGTCGAGCTGCGCCTCGGGCAGCGGATACGTACCTTCCTGCTCCAACGGGTTCTGCGTGGCGATCACGAAGAACGGGCTCGGCAGCTCGCGGCTGGCGTCGCCCGTGGTCACGCTGCGCTCCTGCATCGCTTCCAGCAGCGAGGCCTGCGTCTTCGGCGGCGTGCGGTTGATCTCGTCGGCGAGCAGGACGTTGGTAAAGATCGGCCCGGGCAGAAAACGAAACACTTTCTGCCCCGTGTCCGGATCTTCCTGGAGCACGTTCGTGCCGGTGATGTCCGAGGGCATCAGGTCGGGCGTGAACTGCACGCGGTTGAACTGCATCTCCAGCGCATCGGCCAGCGCCTTGGCCATCACCGTTTTCGCCAGGCCCGGCACGCCGATGAGCAGGCAGTGGCCGCGCGCGACCAGGGCGGTGAGCATCTGCTCGACGACGGTCTGCTGGCCGACGACGACGCGGCCGACTTCCTCGCGCAGCTTGGCGATGGCGTCGGCGGTCTGCTGGAGGTCGAGCTTGAGGGGTTGGCGGTCGGTGGCCGTGCTCATGAACGTTTCCGTGATGTGGGGCGACGGTCTGCTTCAGTTTACTCGGGCGGCGTGGGATGAGCCACAGATGAACGCGGATAGGGGAAAGAGAGGGTTCTCGCGAAGGCCGCGAAGAGAAACACTGAAATTATTCTTCTTCGCGCTCTTCGCGTGCTTCGCGAGACCTTCCCGATTCATTCAAAATCATCTGTGTCCATCTGCGGCTGAACCCACGCTGATTATCCTAGTCGTCATCCCATATTTCGCGATGCCGGTCGCTGGCGTATTTCGATGAATCGCCGCGCTTGATGTTTTGCAGGTCGATCTCGCCGAGGTCGTGGACGCGCTCGCCCACGAGGAACTGGCCGAGGTCGGGGCTGTGCGTGTAGGTCAGCTCGATGTCGTCTGAGTTTTCGGGCACTTCCTGGCGCAGCAGGTGGCGGACGGTCTCGATCTGCCAGACGTCGCGCGTGTGCACCATGCGCACCAGCGCGAAGCGGCGGATGTGGCCGTCTACATCGCTCTGGTCCGAGCGCATCGACGGGCGCGTGCGCGTGAAGGTGACCAGCGAGCGGCTGATTTCGTCGTTGCCGGTCAGCCGAACGATGTGCTTGACGTCGAAATAGCGCTCGGAGGGGTAGAGCGTCTCGCCGACGCCTTCGACCATCGCCTGAAGCTTGTCGGCGTCGGGATCGGTCAAGGGATCGGGCTCGAGCGTGAGGCCTTCGTGCACGTGGCCGACGGACTTGATGAGCAGGTCGTATTCGCCAGGCGGCAGGCCGCGCAGCTCGAAGCCGCCTGTGTCGGTGTCCAGCTCCGCGGCATACGCTTTCAGCTCGAACGGCTCGACGGCGATCACGCGCTGCAAGTCGCCCGGCGCATTGGCGATTGTGCCGACAAGGCCGCCGCTGTACTGGTTCGGCTTCAACGGCTCATGATATGTGTCGGCCTGGCCGAGCGCGTCACCCGCGCCCGTCAGCACGAGCAGCGCCATCAGAAATCCGTGCATCGCTCCGGCCAATTTTCGCATGTGCGTCCTCGTCATTGCAATCGCGCTTTGGCCTGCGCCGCGAAGGGGCTGTTGGGGTATTCCTCGGCCACCTCTTCGAGCCACTTGCGCGCCTCGTCCGTCTCGCCGAGCTGCCACAGACATTCACCGAGGCGGTACGCCAGCTCCGGCCGGCGCGGGTGCATCGGCTTCATCTCCAGCAGCGTGCGGTACTCGATCGCCGCGCGCCGCTGCTCACCCACCGCTTCAAAGTATCGGCCGGTCAGCAGCAGCAGGTCGCCTTCGAGCTTGGCGGTGGGAAAGTTCGCTTCCCATTCCAGCAGCTTGTCGCGCAGCGCGGGATAGCGCTCCTGCTGGAGGTAGCTCAGCGCGGTCTCGCGGTAGGCGCGTTTCTGCACGGCGGCGCGGCGCGGGTCGATGTTCGGGTCGCGCGTGCGCTGTGCTTTTTCGTACGCGGCACGCGCTTCCTCGAAGCGGCCGGCCACGCGATGCGCATCCCCGAGCCGGGCTTCCAGCAGGGCGCGCTCGTGCGGCGCGCGGTTGCGATAGAGGCGCGCGACGATGCGGTGCACCGCGTCGATGTCGGTCTGGCCGAGGCGGAAGATCATCAGGTCGAGCTGTTCCGCCGCGGCGGTGACGGCCTGCCACGAGTCCGGCTCGGTGCGCGCGACCTCGCCGAACAATTCAGCCGCGCGCTCGGGCTCGTCCGCGGCGAGATGGATCGCGAGCGTGCGCTTGATCTGGCGAATGCCCTCGCCGCGCCGGTCGCCGAAGCGGGCGACGAACGGCTCGGCGATCGGCGCGATCAGCGCGGGCTGGTCCGTTTCGAGCAGCAGCGCGTGGTAGGCCGCGAGCAGGTCGGCCGATGCGCGGTCGTAATCCGCTTCGGCGATGGCGTCGGCGTAGCGGTGCAGCAGGTCGGCGTCGCCGGCGGTCTCGGAGTGACCGAAGATCGCCGGCCGGAGGCGCGAGTCGACCTGCGCGACGGTCTCGTCGTCCGCGTCGATCAGCTCGAGCGTCACCGGCCACTGCTGCTCGTCGGCAGCGGCGTCACCGGGGCTGACGAACACGTGCTCGAAGCGCTCGGCGTCGGTGCGCTGCGCGCCGGTCTGGTCGCCGAAGCGCCAGCGGTAGCGCAGGCCGTCCGGCGGCGGGGCGAGCGGGCGCAGCGCGTAGCGCAGGTACAGGTGATCATCGTGGCCGATGCGATCGAGCAGTTCCGCGTCGAAGCCGAGCAGCGGCTGATCGGTTTCGACGTCGTGGAACCGTGCGGGGCCGAGCGTGGCGCGCGGGTGATGGATGAAATGGCGCGAAGGCAGGGCGATCGCGCGGCGCTGCTCGACGGTGCCCAGCGCCAGGCGCGGGGGATTGTCGGTCGCGACGTGCAGGTAGCGCAGCGCATGCGTGCCGGCGTCGAGCGTGACTTCCACGGCCGCCTGCTGGAGCGTATCGAAGCCGCGCTCCAGGAACGGCTGCGGGCTGGTGATGATCGGCTCGTCGTCGATGAGCACGAACGCGGCGGCGTCGTGGTTGCTGAAGAGGCGCAGGGTGGTGCGGTCGCCCAGGCGCAGCAGGCCTTCGATTTCCGTGACGAAGCGCTGGTCGGGGC
>JBMCXL010000009.1:0-22758 GCA_048621015.1 Phycisphaeraceae bacterium | reverse complement strand
AGTTGACCGGGCTGGTGTGGCTGGGGCTGCTGGGGATGATGGTGGGCGGTCATCTTTATCTGTCGCCGCGCGTGCGCCGGTGGTTTGCACCGGTGGGTCGATTGTTGAACGGGATCGTGCCGGGGGATCTGCTGCAGCGCGTGGATCAGGCGGCGGCGGCGTATCGGCATCACATGGGAACGGTGTACCTGGCGGTGCTGATCAGTCTGCCGGTGCATCTGGCGCTGATGGTCGCCACGGGATTGGCGGGGCAGGCGCTGGGGATGGAGGCGTCGCTGTTGCTGCTGGTGGCCGTGCTGCCGGTGGTTTTCATCGTGGGCGCGGTGCCGATCTCGTATCAGGGGCTGGGTGTGATGGAAGCGACGGCGATGGCGCTGCTGCTGACGCCCGAGGGGGGCGCGGCGGCGACGGCGAACCAGGTGGTGGGGATGCTGATGCTGTCGCGGTTGTACCTGTTGGCCTATTCCTTGCTGGGCACGGGCGTGCTGCTGCGCGGCGGAATTCACCTGTTCCCGCACCAGGTCACCGAGGCGATGGCCAAGCCGCAGTGACGCGCCGGCGTGGACGGTAAACGACGAAACGGAACACGATGCGAACGATGGAAAAACGCTGGCTGATTGCGATCGTGCTCGGCGCGGTGGTGCTGCGCCTGGCGGCGATCGTGGTGCTCCAGGCGTGGGATCGGCCCAACGCTATGGAACATGCGGCGCTGGCGATCAACCTGCTGGAGGGCAACGGCTTCGCGTTCAATGCATGGGACTACCACGGCCCGTCCAGCGTGCAGAGTCCACCTTATCCGTTGCTCCTGGCGGGGTTGTTCTGGCTGTTCGGCGCGCAAAGCGCGGCGGCCTATGCGGTGGCGATGGTGATCAACGCACTGGTCGGCGGCGCGGCGGTGGCGCTGACGTACCTGCTGGCGCGCGAACTGGGCGCCGCGGCGTCGGTCGGTCTGGTCGCGGCGTTCCTCTGCGCGATCTGGCCGACGCAGGTGTATGCCGTGGCGCATGCGCAGGCGGTCGCGCTGATCATCGCCGGCACGGTCGCCACCCTCGCACTGTTCAACCGCGCCACGCGCACCGGCGATCTCTGGAACTGGATCGGCTTCTCCGTGGCAGGCTGCCTGACCGCGCTGACCGAGGCTGCGATCCTGCCGATCGTTTTCTTCACCGGTCTGCTGATTCTGCTCTGGCGGTCGCTGCCGATGCGCAAGCGCGTGCGCAACGCGGCGGTGCTGCTGGTTGCGGGGCTGGTCATTCTCGGGCCGTGGACGGTGCGCAACTATGTCGTGCACGACAAGCTCATGCCGGTGAAAAGCTCGTTCTGGGTCAATGTCTGGAAGGGCAACAATCCTCATGCCACCGGCACGGATCGGTTGCCGCTTTCGGACGAGCAGCGCCGGCGACTGGAGCAAGGCTCGCTGTTCAGCACCGAACGGCTCGCGCGCACGGGCCGGTTCGACACGCGCCGGCAGTACGACATGCTCAGCGCCGAGCAGGTCGAACAGTTGAGCGGCAAGCCGGAGGTCGCCCGCGCGCAGCTCTTTCGCGAATGGACGACCGATTGGATCGCCGACCATCCCGGCCGATACCTGGAACTGGCTGGCATTCGCCTGCTCAAGACGCTCTGGATCGACTGGGACAACCCGAAGGGGCGCAATATCATCTACGTCGGCTCGCGCTCGCTGCTGCTGGTGTTGACCGCGATCGGTCTGGCGCTGGCGCTCGGGCGGGGGTGGCGGCTGGTGTGGCCGGGGTTGCTGGTGGGCTCATGCCTGTTGCTTTACATGGCGACCATCACCGCGGCGCGCTTCAGCTTTCCGCTGGAGCCGTTGGCGTTCTGTTTCAGCGGGTTGGCGCTGGTGACGATGTTTCGCGCCGTCACCGCCAGGCGCGTGAACGACGAAGAGGGCGCGGAAGAGCAGGCGATGGTCGCGGAACGCGCCGGGGATTGACGCATGGGGCAAGGTGAGACCGACAATCCGGTGTTCCTGGTCGGAGCCGAGCGCTCCGGTACGACGCTGCTGCGCCTCATGCTCGGGCACCATCCGAGCCTGGCGTGGGTGAACGAGTTCGAGTATGCGGTGGACATGGTGACGGCCGACGGCCGGTTTCCTGATCTGGCGCAATACACGGCCTGGTTGGGACGTCACCGCATCTTTCGCGCCTCGGGCTGCACGATCGATCCGTCGCTGGACTATCCCGCGCTGATGCGCGACTTCCTCGAGCAGCGGCGCAAGCGAGCGGGCAAGGCGCAGGTGCATGCTACGTGTCACCGGCACTTCGATCGGCTGCTGCACATCTGGCCGGCGGCGCGGTTCATCCACCTGGTCCGCGACGGCCGGGACGTGGCGCACTCGGTGATACGCATGGGGTGGGCGGGCAACGTCTACACGGCCGCGTGGCGATGGATCGAGGCCGAGCGCCTGTGGACGCGGCTGCGCGGGCGGTTGCCCGAAGAGCGCTACATCGAGTTGCATTACGAAACATTGCTGGCCCAGCCCGAGCGCGAGCTGCGGCGTCTTTGTGCCTTTATCGGCGTAGCGTATGATCCGGCGATGCTCCGTTACGATCGTGACTCGACGTATGAGAAGCCCGATCCGGCGCTGGCGCAGCAGTGGCGGCGCAAGCTCAGCTCTTACGAGGTTCGGCTGGCCGAGGCGCGGATCGGCGACATGCTCATGGAGCGCGGTTATGGACTGAGCGGCCTGCCGCCGCTTACGGTGGGGTCGATGCGGCGCGTGGCGCTGCGCGTGCAGGACCGATTTTACCGGGCGCGCTTCAGGCTTCGCCGTTATGGGCCGATGCTCTGGCTTGCGGACGCGTGTCTTCGTCGGTTGGGGCGGCCGCGCGCGTGGCTCGATCCGATTCAGCAGCGCATCCAGGCCGTGGATACGCTCTACTTGAAGTGAGTTCCTGTTGCGGAAAATGGCTATGGTCGAACCTGGGAATGTGCCTGTTTTTGTCCTTTGCGGGGGGTTTGGCACGCGGCTGCGCGAGGAGACCGACGTGCGCCCCAAGCCCATGGTGCCGATCGGATCGCAGCCGATCCTCTGGCACATCATGCGCACCTACGCGCACCATGGCTTCAAGCGGTTCATCCTCTGCCTCGGCTACAAGGCGGAGGTCATCAAGAGCTATTTCCTCAACTACCACTCGATGAACAGCGACTTCACGGTCGAGCTGGCCTCGAACAATCTCACCGTCCATTCGACCGATCACGACGACGACTGGCAGGTCACCCTCGCGTGGACCGGCGAGGCGACAATGACCGGCGGTCGCATCGCGCGCGCCGCCGCGAAGTACCTCGACGACACGCCCTACTTCGCGGTGACCTACGGGGATGGCGTGACCGACGCCAACCTCGCCGACGAGTTCGCGTTTCATCAGAAGCACGGCAAGATCGGCACCGTGCTCGGGGTCAATCCTCCCTCGCGTTTCGGTGAGCTTCAGCTCAACGGCAACGACGTGGAGCGCTTCGAGGAGAAGCCCGACTTCGCAGAGAAATGGATCAACGGCGGCTACTTCTTCTTTCGCCGCGAGTTTCTTTCCTACATCGACACCGACGAATCCTGCGTCCTGGAGCGCAAGCCGCTGGTGCGCCTGGCAGAAGACGGCCAGTTGAGCATGTACAAGCACGACGGCTTCTGGGCCTGCATGGACACGCAGCGCGATCGCGATCACTTGAACCAGATGTGGAACACCGGCAACGCGCCGTGGGCGGTGTGAGGCAGGCGGCCGGCGCGGTTGCTCGTAATTGAAGGGGGACGACGTGACACGACAGGGACCACTGCACGAATCGACAAAAGCGGGTTTCAGTTTTGCTGAAGTACATGGCCAAGCGTCTGTTGCCGCGCTCCATCTGGGAGTGGCTTCGCCGTGGTCGGCGCGCTGTGCGGCTGCGCCTCAACGCCTTGGTGCTCGACTGGCTGAAGGCGATCTGGCGCCACCAGCGTATCGCCCGCCGGTTCGTGCCGCCCGATCCGGCGGATCGCGCCACGGAGACGCCGCCTTCGCTGCGGGCGAGCGTGGAACGGTCGTTGCGCTGTGCGGTGTTCTATCCGCAGATGCCGGATAGCCGGGCGGCCATCTACAAGATGGTCTCGCTGCTCGGCATGCGGATGAGCGACGACGCCAGCCGGTACGCCGATGTCTACATTCGCTGGGAGGATACGACCTTCGGTCACGTGGATGAAACGCTGCAGCGCCTTGGTCAACGGGCGCGCGTCTTGAATATCGGTTGCACCGATATCAGCAAGACTCACGTCGAGAACGTCTTCGCGAACACCTTCGGCTACGGAAGCGTCATCGATCCGCGTCGACACCACGGCCCCGCCGTCGAGAAGTCGATCTGGAACGCCGGTCACTCCGGCCGCATCGTGCAGTGTCCCCTTGCCGAACCGGCAGCGGATGTGATCTATCAACTGCCCATCAACAATGTCGAGGATGGCCAGACCATCCTCGACCTGCGCGTGCCGATCGTGGGTGGGATGGTGCCGTTCGTTTACCTGAAGCGCCGGCCGGTGGCGAATCGATTCGCCAATATCAACAGCGCTGTTGACCTGGCCGAGCCCGAAACGGTGTTTTCGCATGCGGAACTGGCGGATGTTCGACGGTTTGCTGAGAACATGGCATTGGACTACGGCGAGATCGACATCCTGCGCAACCAGGATGACAGCCGGATCTATATCGTTGATGTGAACAACACCCCCTTCGGCCCGCCCCGCGAGATTGACAGCGCCAGTGGCGCCATCGCGATGCATCGCCTCGCCACCGCCTTTGAAGAGCAATTTTTGCGCGCGCCAAACCTGAAACGTCCTGTGCAAAGCGAACTGGCCCATGTCGCCTGATACATTCGACATCACCGCCGCTTCCCATCAGCCGGACAGGGCGCATCCAGCGCCATCCACCCCCATGCGGATCCGGTGCGTCGACGCGCTGCCGCCGCAGGCGTGGCTGTGGCATCGTGACGGCGCCGACGCCATCGAGCTGACGCATGGGAAACATGTCCGGCTTCGCGAAGATGTGTTCTTCGAAGGTTGTATGCCAACGGAGGACCTGACCGCGCTGGCCGACCAGGCGGAGGTGTTCGGCAGCGGTGGTGTTCGTCAACCCGATGGCTGGCTCTTCGTCCCGCCTTCGCACACGCTCGAGGCCATTTACGTCTACCGTCACCACAAGGCCGTTACCGTCTCCAACTCTCTCGCGTTTCTGGCGAGCTACCTGTCGCTGGACCTGCCATGGCATCCGTCATACGCCGCTCGATTCGCGTCGGCGGTGCTCGGCATCGAGGATTACAGGCGACATCTCGGTGAGGCGCGCGGGGGATCGCTTTCCCGTTACGTTTACGACAACATCAGGGTCGACGCCTCGGGCACCGTGGAGATCGTGCGCAAGCCGGAGCCGCCGTCATTCGACAGTTATGCCGCGTACATTGACTACGTGAGCAGTGTCGTGGGCGGCCTGTTCGCGGACGGTGTTTCGGACGAGTCGGCTCGAAACTATCGTCCGCTGGCCACGTGTTCGCGCGGTTACGACTCGCCGTGCACCGCCGCGCTCGCCGCCAGGCATGGATGCAGGGAAGCGGTCACCCTCGCCAATTCGCGGCAGGGCGGCAGTGACGACGGCAGCGCGGTGGGTGAAGCGCTCGGGCTGACGGTTCATCGCTTCGATCGGCCTGACCGTGTCTCGGGCGGGTTCGGCGCCATCGCCGAGTTTCTGGCCACGGGCATGGGCGGCGAAGACTACTGCTACAAGGCTTTTCAGGACTGGCTGCCCGGCCGGATTTTTATCACCGGTTTTCACGGCGGCGCCATATGGGGGCTTCAACCAGAGCCGAATGACGTGCTCGCGCGGAAGGACATCAGCGGTGCGAGCCTTCAGGAATACCGGTTATGGACTGATTTTGTTCACGTGCCGGTTCCGATGATCGCCGCGCGGCGCCATCCCGACATCAGTCGGATCTCGCATTCGCCCGAGATGTCCGCTTATCGTCTGAACTGCGATTACGACCGCCCCATTCCTCGTCGCGTCCTCGAGGAGGCGGGGGTGCCGCGCGATGCATTTGGGCAGAAAAAGCAGGCGGCCAGTATATTGGTGTTTCAGGATCGGACGATGCTCGGAGATCAGGCGCTCCGCGAGCGGAACGAACAATTGCCGTGGCTTTGGCGATGTCGGGCGTACGTCGGCCTGCACTCGATCGCGTGGCACCTGCGGATGAAGGTGCGAGCCGTATGCAGGCGATGCTATCCTTATGCCCCGCACCTGTCGCGCCGCATCGAGTGGCGCGTGATTCCCAAGTGGCAGATCTTTGAGCATGCGCATCCCGCCTGTTCCTTCGATATGCTCGCTGCCATCAAGTGGGTCGCCCGACGCTACCAGACGTGCCTGAGATCGCACGCGGCTTCGCAGGAGAGTCGCCGATAACCCCGCGACACATGCCTTGCCCACAGGAATCTACACCATGAAAGTTTTCGTCACCGGACACAAAGGTTTCATCGGCGCCCACCTGGTCGAGCTGCTCAAGGACGCGGGTCATCACGTGACCGGCTGCGACGTCGGCCTGTTCGATGGCTGTGAGTGGGAGCCGCTGACGCCGCCCGACCGCGAGCTGAACAAGGACGTGCGCGACCTGACCGAGCACGATCTCGACGGGCATGACGTGGTCTGCCAACTCGCGGCGATCTCCAACGATCCGATGGGCGATCTCAACCCCGAGATCACCTACAGCGTCAACCGCGATGCCTCCATCGAGCTGGCGCGCCGCGCCAAGCAGGCCGGCGTCGGACGCTATCTCTTCTCCGGCAGCTGCTCCGTCTACGGCAAGGGCGAAAAGCTCGACCTCGAAGAGCACGACCCGCTCAACCCCATCACCCCGTACGCCAAGAGCAAGATCGAAACCGAGCAGGCCGTCAGCGCGCTGGCCGACGACGGCTTCACCCCCGCCTACCTGCGCAACGCCACTGCCTACGGCCATTCGCGCAACCTGCGCATCGACCTGGTCGTCAACAACCTGCTCGCCTGCGCGCTGGCCTACAACGAGATCCGCATTCAAAGCGACGGCACACCCTGGCGCCCGCTCATCCATTGCCGCGACATCGCCCGCGCCTTCCTCGCTTTCGCCGAGGCGCCGCGCGAAGCGATCCACGACCAGGCGATCAACGTCGGCGGCAACACCGAGAACTACCAGGTCAAGGACGTCGCCGACCAGGTCAAGCGCCTCGTGCCCACCGCCGAGGTGGCCTTCACCGGCGAAGTCGGCGCCGACCCGCGCAACTACCGCGTCTGTTTCGACAAGCTCAACCGCCTGCTGCCGGACTTCAAGCTCGCCTACAACCTCGAGTCCGGCATGGATGAGCTGCACGCCAAGTATCGCGAGCACAACTTCAGCGCCGCCGACTTCGAGGGCGATCAGTTCGTGCGCCTGCGCACGCTCAAGCACCGCCTCGACCGCCTCGGCGTCGCGGCCCAGGGATAAACACACTCCCAACGCCCGCGGATGGCGACGAAGGAGCCTTCCGTGGGATTCCCACGCACGCCCCGACTCCGCACCGGAACGCACCCATGCATTTCAACGAAACGCCCGTCCAAGGCGCCTACCTCATCGACCTTGACAAAAAAGGCGACGACCGCGGCTTCTTCGCCCGCGTCTTCTGCCGGAACGAGTTCCGTGAGCACGGCCTCACCACCGACTTCGTCCAGGTCAACAACTCGCGCAGCGCCCAGAAAGGCACCCTTCGCGGCATGCATTACCAACTGCCGCCCAGCGCCGAGACGAAAATCGTCCGCTGCATCGAAGGCGCGCTCTACGACGTCGTGCTCGACCTGCGCGAAGGCTCGCCCACCTTCGGCCAGAGCTTCGGTGCCGAGCTGACCGCCGACAACCGCCGCATGATGTACGTGCCCAAGGGCTGCGCCCACGGCTTCATCACGCTCACCGACGATGTCGAGGCGTTCTACTTCGTCGACGCCTTCTACGCCCCCGATCTCGAGCGCGGCGTGCGCTGGGACGATCCGGCCTTCAACATCGACTGGCCGATGCAGCCCGTGGTGATCTCTGACAAGGATCGCAACCACCCCGACTTCGAGCCCGCCGCCGCCGTCACCCTCTGACCCGAAGCGCTTCGCGCGCCTCAAGCCGGTCCTGAGCGACCGCAGGGAGCGAAGGTCCGGATCGCTCTTGCGTTTTCCTCGCTACTTACCACTCGACCCACCTATGCGCATCCTCCTCACCGGCGCCAGCTCCTTCACCGGCTACTGGTTCGCTCGCCAGCTCAGCGAAGCGGGCCACGAACTGGTCATGCCGCTGCGCCGCGCGCGTCACGAATACGAGGACGTCCGCCGCCAGCGCGTCGACGGCATCGCCGCGTTCGGCCAGACCATCGACAACTGTTCGTTCGGTGACGAGCGCTTCATGCGCCTCATCGCCGACGCCGACCGTTGGGATGTGCTCTGTCACCACGCCGCCGACGTCACCGATTACAAGAGCGCCGACTTCGACGTCGCCGGCGCGCTGCGCAACAACACGCACAACCTCAAGCCCGCGCTCGAAGCGCTCGCCGCGCGCGGCTGCCAGCGCCTCGTGCTCACCGGCAGCGTCTTCGAACCCGGTGAAGGCGCCGGCTCCGAGGGGCTGCCCGCGTTCTCGCCCTACGGCCTGTCCAAGGCGCTCACCGCGCAGGTCGCCGACTACTACGCGCAGCAGACCGATATGCACTTCGGCAAGTTCGTCATTGCGAACCCCTTCGGCCCCTGCGAGGAGCCGCGCTTCACGCGCTACCTCTTGCGCACCTGGTTCGCCGGCGAGACCGCCTCGGTGCGCACGCCCGCGTACGTGCGCGACAACATCCACGTGTCGCTGCTCGCCCGCGCCTATGCGCGCTTCGTCAACGACCTGCCCGCCACGGCCGGCCAAAGCAAGCTGAATCCCAGCGGTTACATCGAGTCGCAGGGCGCCTTCGCCGAGCGCTTCGCTCGCGAGATGCGCCCGCGTCTCGGCCTGGACTGCGCGCTGGAGTTGGCGACACAGACCGAGTTCACCGAGCCGCGCATCCGCATCAACACCGACGCGCTCGACGCGGCAGCGCTGGGCTGGAGTGAGCGCGACGCGTGGGACGCCGTCGCGGAGGACGCGCGCCGACTGTTCTCCGTCGGCGTCGCAGGCCACGAATAGAAGTTTCATGAAGCTGCTGATCGTCATCGTCTGCTACAAGGCCGCCGACCTGACCATCGACTGTCTGCGCTCGCTGAGCGAGCAGGCGCCGTCGCTGCCGGGCGTGAAGGTGACCGTCTGCGAGAACGGAACCGGCGACGAGTCGGTGCGCACGCTCAAGCAAGCGATCGTGCGCGAAGGCTGGGACGACTGGGTCACGCTGAAGCCGATCCATCCCAACCGCGGCTTCTCCGGCGGCAACAACGCGGTGCTGGACGAGGCGCTGCAGTGGGACGAGCCGCCCGAGCTGTTCATGCTGCTCAACGCCGACACGTTGGTGCGTCCCGGCGCGCTGGTCGAGCTGCTGCGCGCCGCCGAGCGTCATCCGGAGGCCGGCATCATCAGCCCGCGCCTGGAATGGCGCAACGGGACGCCGCAGATCAGTTGTTTCCGCTTTCACAATCCGCTGAGCGAACTGATCGATGCGGCGCAGAGCGCGCCGGTGACGTGGCTGCTGGAGCGGTTCAACGTGCCGCAGCCGGTGAGCGAGACATCCGTCGAGGTGCAATGGACCAGCTTCGCCTGCGCGCTGATTCGGCGGGAGGTATTCGAGCGCGTCGGCACGCTGGACGAGGGATTTTTCCTTTATTTCGACGACCCGGACTTCTGCCGGCGCGCCTGGCGCGCGGGGTGGCGCGTGCGTTACTGGCCGGCGGCGCGCGTCGTGCACCTGCGCGGGCGCAGCAACCCGGTCAAGTCGCTGACCGAGGCGCGCGGGCGGCGGCCGAACTACTACTACGCCTCGCGGGCGCGCTACCTGGCGAAGTACTACGGTCGTGCGGGCCTGTGGCTGAGCAATGGGCTGTGGACCTTCGGCCGGGGCATCAGCCTGGTGCGCGAATGGGTTGGGCGCAAGGCGCCGCAGGTCTGCGAGCGCGAGTGGTGCGACATCTGGACCGGCGGGTTGCGCCCGCTGCGCCTGTCGGAGGTGAACCGTCAAACCGTCGAGCGAACCAAACATGGCGCGGATGCCTGACTTTATCATCATTGGCGCAATGAAGTGCGCGACCAGCACGCTGCACGAGCAACTCGCGCAGCAGCCGGGCATTTTCATGAGCGAGCCGAAGGAGCCCAACTTCTTCAGCGACGACCCTCACTATGCGCGCGGCCTGGGCTGGTACGCCGGCCTGTTCGCCGATGCGCCGGCCGAGGCGCTCTGCGGCGAGTCGAGCACGCACTACACCAAGCTGCCGACCTATCCCCACACCGTGGAGCGCATGCGCCAGCACGTTCCCGAGGCGCGACTCGTGTACGTGATGCGCCACCCGATGGATCGGCTCGTGTCGCACTACATCCACGAATGGACGCAGCGCGTCATCAACGTGCCGATCGACGAAGCCGTCGACGCGCACGCCGAGCTGATCGCCTACAGCCGGTACGCCATGCAGCTCGAGCCGTTCCTCCGCGCCTTCGGGCCGGAGCGCATTCTGCCGGTGTTCTCCGGGCGCCTGCGCAGTGCGCCGCAGGATGAGCTCCAGCGCGTCTGCCGGTTCATCGGGTACACCGGCGAGGCGCGCTGGATCGAGGACCAGGCGCCGGCGAACGTCTCCAGTGAGCGATTGCGGCGCAGCGCGCTGCGCGAAACGTTGCGCGATCTGCCCGGTCTTCGCCGGATCTACCGCGCCGTCCTGCCTGAGCCGGTGCGCGAGCGCATCAACAGCTTCTGGCAGATGAAGGAGCGCCCCGAGCTTTCGTCCGCGCAGCGCGAGCGGCTGACCGCGATCTTCGATGAGGATCTGGCCCAACTCGGTGCGTGGCTGGGGATCGACGACCTCTGCTGCGCCAACTTCAAGGCGCGCACCGAACAGGAAGCGCGCGACTGGGCGCATCCGACGAGGCTCGCCTCATGACCGACGAAAGTGCGCACAGGCCCGTTGTTGGTGCCGTGGCGATCGGCCGCAACGAGGGCGAACGTCTCGTGCGCTGTCTGCGCTCGCTGATCGGGCGGGTGGCGCGTGTCGTGTACGTCGACTCGGGCTCGACCGACGGCAGCGTGGAGACGGCGCGAAAGCTCGGCGCGGAGGTGATCGAGCTGGACACGTCGGTGCCGTTCACCGCCGCGCGGGCGCGCAACGCGGGATGGCGGCGGCTGCTGCAGGTGCAGCCGGACACGACGCTCGTGCAGTTCGTCGACGGTGACTGCGAGGTGGTGGCGGGCTGGATCGAGCAGGGGCGCGACCACCTGGCCGCGCATGAAACGACGGCGGTCGTCTCCGGCCGGCGCCGCGAGCGCCAGCCGGACGCGACGATCTACAACCACCTGGTCGACATGGAATGGGACACACCGATCGGCGAGGCGCGCGCGTGTCACGGTGACGCGATGATGCGCATCGCGGTGCTGCAACAACTCGGTGGGTTTCGTGATGACATGATCGCCGGCGAGGAGCCGGAGCTTTGCGTGCGCATCCGCGCGGCGGGCTGGCGGATCATGCGGCTGGACGCGGAGATGACGCGCCACGATGCCGCGATGTCGCGCTTCGGTCAATGGTGGAAGCGCAACGTCCGCGCCGGCCACGCCTATGCGGAAGGCGCGGCGCTGCACGGCGACGGGCCGGACCGTCACGGCGTGCGCGAGCGGCGCAGCAACTGGGTGTGGGGGCTGGTCATGCCGCTGATCGCGCTGCTGGCCGCGTGGCCGACGGGCGGGTGGAGCCTGCTTCTGCTGCTGGTGTATCCGGCGCAGGTGGTGCGCATCGCGCTGGGGCGCCGGCGGCAGGGCGATGGGACGGGCGCGGCGATGCTTTACGCGGTGTTCTGCGTGCTCGGCAAGTTCCCGCAGATGCTCGGACAGATGAAGTATCACATGGGTCAGTGGCGTCAGCGGCCGAGCACGCTGATCGAGTACAAGGGGCCGGCGACTTGAAGGCGGACGGGCACACCATCGCCTACCTGATCAATCAGTATCCGCAGCCGAGCCAGAGCTTCATTCGGCGCGAGATCGCGGCGCTGGAGGCGCAGGGCTTTGCGGTGCGGCGGTACACGGTGCGCCGCTGGCCGGGCGACCTGGTCGACGAGCAGGATCAAGCCGAGCGCGCGCGGACGGCGGCGGTGCTGGAGGCGGGCGCGCTGGGGTTGCTTGTCGCCGTGTCGATCACGGCGCTGACGCGCCCCATGACGCTGGCGCGCGCCTTGGCGCTGGCGGTGCGCATCGGTCGGCGATCGCTGCGTGGTGTGGCGTATCACATGATCTACCTGGCCGAGGCGTGCGTGCTTCGCCGGTGGCTGGCGGGGGATGGCGTGCGGCACGTGCACGCGCACTTCGGCACGAACTCGACGGCGGTGGCGATGCTCTGCCGGGCGCTGGATGGGCCGACGTACAGCTTCACGGTGCACGGGCCGGAGGAGTTCGACATGCCGATCTCCCTGGCGCTGGACGAGAAGGTGCGGCGCGCGGCGTTCGTGGTGACGATCAGCGACTTCGGGCGCAGCCAGCTTTTCCGCTGGGCGGATTTCGAGGATTGGGACCGGATACACGTGGTGCGCTGCGGCGTGGATGACCGCTTTCTGGCAGGCAGCGGCGGCGAGCTGGCGGACACGCGGCGGCTGGTGTGCGTCGGCCGGCTGGCGGAGCAGAAGGGGCAACTGCTGCTCGTGCGCGCAGCGGCGCGGCTGCGCGATGCGGGGGTGGATTTTGAGTTGGTCCTCGCCGGCGACGGGCCGATGCGCGCGGCGATCGAGGGGCTGGTCGATCGGCTCGAACTGCGCGAGCGGGTGCGCATCACCGGCTGGGTGTCGGGCGAGCAGGTGCGCCAGGTGCTGACCGAATCGCGGGCGATGGTGTTGCCGAGCTTTGCGGAAGGGCTGCCGGTGGTCATCATGGAGGCGCTGGCGCTGGAGCGGCCGGTGATCAGCACGTACGTGGCGGGCATTCCGGAGCTGGTGGAGCCGGGCGTCTGCGGCTGGCTGGCGCCGGCCGGTTCGGTGGAGGCGCTCGCCGAGGCGATGCGTGCGGCGCTGGAGGCGCCGCTGGATAAATTGCAGGCGATGGGGCGGGTCGGCGCCGAGCGTGTGCGCGCTCGGCACAACGCGGCAACGGAAGGGGCGCGCCTCGCGGCGCTGATCCGTGCGCAACTGGCGGCCGGTGAAGCGATCACGATGGACGCGCCGGCGCAGCGCGCCGCGGTGGGTGCGGCGCAACGGTAGAGCAAGACAATGTGCGGCATCGCGGGCATTCTCGGCCAGGTCAACGACGCCAACCGCGCGGCGCTGCGGCGCATGGGCGCGGCGGTGGCGCACCGCGGGCCGGACAGCGACGGGGAATGGATCTCCGCGCCGGACGAGCGCGGCGAAGGGTGTCTGCTGGCGCATCGGCGGTTGTCGATCCTGGACCTGACCGACGCGGCGGACCAGCCGATGGTCGATCCGCGCAGCGGGCATGTGCTGGTCTACAACGGCGAGCTTTACAACTACCAGGCGCTGCGCGCAACGTTGGTCGGGCAGGGGGAGGCGTTCGGCTCAACGGGTGACACGGCCGTGATGCTGCGCGCGTTGGCGCGCGACGGTTGCGAGGCGCTGTCGCGGTTTCGCGGCATGTTCGCGTTCGGGTTGTGGGACCCGGCGGCGCGGCGGTTGACGCTGGCGCGCGATCCGCTGGGGATGAAGCCGCTTTACGTGTGTGTGAATCCCGCGCCGGCGGCGGAGCGCGCGTGGTCGGTGATGTTCGCGTCGGAGCTGCGCGCGATCCTGGCGTCGGGGCTGATCGAGCGGCCGCGGCTCGATCCGGAGGCGGTGGCGTCGGTGGCGTGGAATGGTTTCGTGATGGGGCCGACGACGGCGGTGGCGGGTGTCGAGTCGCTGATGCCGGGCGAGGCGCGCGTTTACGGTGGGCGCGGTCAACAGGAAGGCGCGCGGACCTACTGGCACATGCCCGCGCCGACCGATGACGGGCCGACCGACGAAGAGGCGCTCGCCGAGGCGCTGGCCGAGTCGGTGGCGCTGCACCTGCACAGCGATGCGCCGCTGGGCGTGTTTCTTTCCAGTGGCGTGGACTCGGCGTGCACGGCGAACCTGGCGCATCGTCACGCCCGCGCGCCGATCAACACGTTTACGCTCGCGTTCGAGGAGGCGGGTCTGAGCGAAGGGCCGCGCGCGCGGCGCATCGCCGAGGCGATCGGAACGAACCATCACGAGATCGTGCTCAGCGAGGACGAGGCAATCGACACGCTCGAAGCGGCGATCGACAGCCTCGATCAACCGACGTTCGACGGCTTGAATTCCTACTACATCTCGCGTGCCGTGCGCCAGGCGGGGCTGAAGGTCGCGCTGGCGGGCACGGGGGGCGACGAGCTGTTCGGGGGGTACAGGACGTTTCGCGAGCTGCCGATGCTGCGTGCCTGGGCGCGGCGGACGGGATGGGTGCCGCGGCGGCCCAAGGTGGCGGCGGCGCAGCTCGCGTCGCGCACGCTCCAGCGCGGCGGCAGCACCGCGGCGCCGCAGACGCGCTGGGCGAAGCTGCCGGCGATGGTCGAGGCGGGCGCGGATGCGGCGGCGCTGTACCAGTTGGCATATGCGTTGTTCTTGCCTGATTTCCAGGCGGAGCTGCTTCAGCCGCAGGTGCGCGAGCGCTCGGCGCTGGTGAACGGGTTGACGCCGGCGATGCGCGATCGGCTGCGCGCGGAGACGGAGCGGCGCTCCACGCTCGCGGGGATCAGCGTGATGGAACAGCGGTGTTTCCTGGGTGAGCGTCTGCTGCGCGACACGGATGCGGCGAGCATGGCGGTGGGCCTGGAGACGCGGTTGCCGCTGGTGGATACGTGCTTTGTCGAGCAGGTGAACCGATTGCCGGATCGGCTGCGCTATCAACCGGTGGGGCGCAAGCAGATGCTTCGGCGCATCGGGCTGCACGGGCTGGACCCGGCATTGTTCGACCAGCCGAAGCAGGGATTCGTGATGCCGTACGAGCGGTGGATTCGCCAGCGTCTTGGCAAGCGGATGGACGAGTTGATGCGCGACGAGCGCGCCGCGGCGGCGGTCGGCTTGCAGGGCGGGACGGTGGCGCGGCTGTGGGAGGCGTACCAGGCCGGCGCGCCGGGGATGTACTGGTCGCGGGTGTGGGCGCCGTATGTGCTGATGCGCTGGTGCCACAAGCAGAGGGTGTTTTTATGAATCGGCGCTACTGCCTGATCAGCCCCTGCCGCGATGAGGCGGCGACGGCGCGGCGCACGCTCGAGGCGGTGGTCAACCAGAGCGTGAAACCGGCGCTGTGGGTGATCGTGGATGACGGTTCGACGGACCAGACGCCGGCGATCCTCGAAGAGTACGCCCAGCGTTACCCGTTCATCCAGGTGCACCGGCGCGACGACCGCGGCCGGCGCAGCGTGGGGCCGGGCGTGATCGAGGCGTTTTACGCGGGGTTGGAGCAGGTTGACCTGGATCAGTTCGAGTACGTGTGCAAGCTCGATCTCGATCTCGATCTGCCGCCGCGTTATTTCGAGACGCTGATGGAGCGCATGGAGGCGAACCCTCGCCTCGGCACGTGCAGCGGCAAGCCGTACTTCCCTGGCCGATCCAATACGGAGAAGGGCTTCGAGGGGGAATTGATCAGCGAAGGCTGCGGCGACGAGATGTCGGTGGGGATGAGCAAGTTTTACCGCGTGGCGTGCTTTCGGCAGATCGGCGGGTTCGTACGCGAGGTGATGTGGGACGGGATTGACTGTCACCGCTGCCGCATGCTCGGCTGGTCGGTGCGCTCCTGGGACGAGCCGGCGCTGCGGTTCATTCACCTGCGGCCGATGGGTTCGAGCTACAAGGGCGTGCTGACCGGGCGGATGCGTCACGGTTACGGGCAGTATTTCATGGGCACGGGCCTGCTTTACATGACCGCCAGCGCGCTGTATCGGATGAGGCATCGGCCGCGGGTGATCGGGGCGCTGGCGATGTGGTGGGGCTATGTCACCGCGGCGCTGCGGCGGCGGGAGCGTTATCCGGACAAGGCATTTCGACAGTATTTGCGCCGGTATCAATGGACATGCCTGCTGCGTGGCAAGCGGGCGGCGACGGAGCGGTTCGAGCGCGGCGCCGGCGTCGCGAACGAGGCGTCCGCCGACGGGGAGACCGCCGGCGACTCGCAACACGCCACGCAGGTGATGGAAAGGTGATCGACCGATGAGCAGCGCAACCAACCCGACCATGAGCAATCAACCCGACACAGCGCCCGCATCCCGGCTCGATGGCGACACCGCGACCGCGGTGGACGTGAGCGTGATCGTGCCGATGCTCAACGAGCAGGAGAGCATCGTGCCGTTGTACCGCGAGATGTGCGAAGTGGCCGCGGGCGAGTCGCTGCGGTACGAGATGATCTTCATCGACGACGGCAGCGGCGACGAGACCGTGCCGCTGCTGCACGAGGCGGCGCAGGGCGATCCGCGCGTGACGATCATCCAGTTCACGCGCCGGTTCGGCCAGACCGCGGCGCTGGCGGCGGGTTTCGGACGGGCGCGCGGCTCGGTGATCGTGCCGCTGGACGCCGACGGCCAGAACGATCCGCACGACATACCGCGCCTCGTGGCCAAGCTCGATGAGCCGCCGGGCTGGGACATTGTCTCGGGCTGGCGTCGCCAGCGTCACGACAAGCTGCTGTCGCGCCGGCTGCCGTCGCGCATCGCCAACCGCCTGGTGCGCCGGCTGACGTGGACGCAGGAGATTCACGATTTCGGCTGCTCGCTGAAGGCATACCGCGCGGAGGTGCTCGAGGACGTGCATCTGTACGGCGAGATGCACCGGTTCCTGCCGGCGATCTGCAAGTGGCGCGGGGCGCGCGTCACCGAGCAGGAGGTCAACCACCGGGCGCGCGCGGCGGGGACGAGCAAGTACGGCCTGAAGCGCACGTTCAAGGTGCTGCTCGACCTGCTCACCGTGAAGTTCCTCGGCGACTATCTCACCAAGCCGATCTACTTCTTCGGCAAGGTGGCGCTGCTGGCGATGGTGGTCTCGCTGTTTTCGCTGGGGCTGGCGGTGGTGCAAAAACTCGGCGTGCTGACCGAGCACGGCCAAGCGGTGAACCTGAACGATAGCGTCTTCGTGCTGTTCGCGATGATGACGTTTCTGATGTCGGTGATGTTCGTGATGATGGGCGTGCTCTCGGAACTGCTGGTGCGCATCTACCACGAGAGCCAGGGCCGGGCCCCGTACCGCGTGCGCAAGGTGATCCACGGGACCGACGCGGCGTTGGCGGAGGACCGGCGGGCGGTCGGCGGCCGATGACGCGCCGCAAGGGCGCATCGGCGGGCGCCAATAGGGGGATCCGGCGTCGGGCAGGGGGATGCAGCCGGGGATGGGACCACGAGAACGTGGGGCGGGGCAGGCTCGTGAGGTTCGCGCTTGGCGGGGCGCGGCATCCAGTGAAAGCTGTCTGAAGGTGATTGCGGCGGTCCAAACGGGCTCCAAGCGGGTTGCCCAGTTTATCAAGGCGGTTTAAGCCGCAGGGTCGGCAGGTTGATTGAATAAGAAACCCCTGCCCGGTTGTTGTCATTGCGGGAGGATGCGGCTAAGTTTGTTTCCGGAGGGTTGTCGGCGTCGCCGGAGCGCGAAAGCCGGCAGCCGCGTGAGAGGACGGACGAAAGGGAAAAGATGGCGTCAGGGATGAAACGCGCTCAGTGGGTGGTGTGGCTGTTGGTTCTCGTGCTGGTCGGGGCAGGCGACCGCGCGCTTGCTGCGCCGGTGGATACCCTGTTGATCGGCGATTCGATCACCCGCGGGTTCGATCCGGTCGGCGATGGCGACGAGATCGATTGGGACGGCGACATTCACGGGGGGTGGCGCGCGCCGCTGTACGTCAAAGCACACGAGTGGGGCATCGACCTGAACTACCTCGGCCGCGAGGACACGGGGCCGAGCACCGTTGAGGTGAACGGCCAGTCCGTGCCGTTTGATGGTCAACACGAGGGCCACAACGGCGCCCGCATCGACACGACACTGACCTCCGACAGCGGCGCCCACTCCATCCTCGATCGCCTGCCGGACATGTTCGACACCAACAACGGCGGCACCGATGCGGCCGAGATTGATTACATCTTCCTCAGCATCGGCATCAACGATGTGCGCGATCGCGAAGACAACGGGATGAGCTACGACTCGACCGACTCTCGCTACACGCCCAATCGGCTGAATAATCTCGTCAGCGAGATCAAGAATATCCTCGATTCGGCCGGCAACCTGACGGCCAAGCTGATGGTTTCGAACGTCCTGCCGGTGCGTGACGAATTCTCGAATTTCAGCAACGTGACCGAGCCGTTCGGCGACGAGCTGAATCAGGACATCATCACATTCAACACCGCGCTCGCCGACTTCTTCGACGGCAACGGGGCGCACCTCACGCTCGATGAGGTCTACCTGCTGGATCCCCACAGCATCATTAACGCCGACCGGGAAACCTACATTCACACGTTTAATTCCGACGGCAATCCCGATTACCTGCACATGACTGTGGAGGGGAATCAGGCGCTGGCGGATTATTACGCGACCGTCATTCCCGAGCCGGGGACATTGGCGCTGTTCGTGGTGGGGGCGGGGTTGCTCGCCTTCCGTCCGCGTCGGGGGCGCGCTTCGCGTCACGCGATGCGCTGAACATCTGCGGGGGATAAACGACCGATTTCCATCGCGGGACGTGACGCCTGCTGCCCCGGGCCGCAACGGTGTTGCATGCGATCGTATCCCGTTCGCCGGCTTCGGGCGGCGTCCGCAATGATTCGCATTGCCGCGACCTTTCGGCTGGACGGGTGACGGTGACATCGTGGTCGTCATGTGGTTGTTCAGGAAAGTTCGCTTGTGACTTTGCCCAACTTTCTCATCATCGGCGCTGGCAAGGCGGGAACGACTTCGCTGTACCACTACCTGGAGCAGCACCCGGACATCTTCATGTGTCCGGTGAAGGAGCCGCGGTTCTTTATCTACGAGCAGCGCTACGCCGACCTGCTCGCCGACCCGGAGGTCGCCGAGTACTTCAAGTACCGCACGCTCGCGCAATACGAGGCGCTGTTTGACGGTGTCCGGGGCGAGCAGGTCGTCGGTGAAGCGTCGATCCAGTATTACGCTAGCGTCGGCGCGGCCAAGCGCATCGCCGGGACGCTGGGCTCGCCCAGGATGGTGGCGATCCTGCGCAACCCGATCGAGCGCGCGTATTCGTCCTACACCATGGAGATGGTCGCCGGCCGGGAGCGCCGCAGCTTCGAGCAGGCGGTCGAGGACGAACTCAACGGTGTGAACGCCGAGCATCCGTTGGGACGCTTCCATCACTTGGAGCGCGGTCTGTACCATCACCACCTCACCGCGTTCCGCGCCCGCTTCGATCAACCGAACCTGAAGCTGTACCTTTATGAAGACCTGAAAATCAATCTGCCCGGCCTGCTGCGCGACCTCTTCCAGTTCCTCGGCGTCGATCCGAGCTTCGAGCCCGATACGACGATCAAGTACAACTCCTCGGGCGTGCCGAAGAACGCGGCGCTGAACAAGCTCACCGGCAAGAACGCCCTCACGCGCTTCGTCAAGACATGCACCCCCCGGCTGCTGCGTGAGCCGCTCTACGCCCGCGCCATGAAGTGGCGCAACCGGAACCTCGAGTCGCGCACCATGCGGGCGGACGTGCGCGAGCGACTGCTGGCGTACTACCGCCAGGACGTCGAGGCGTTGCAGGCGTTGCTCGGCCGCGACCTGAGCCATTGGCTCTCGTTGTCCTCAGGCACCGACGCCAGCGATTGGCCGCCTGAGCAATTTCGCATCGCAAGCTGAATGCTCTCCGTCTGATGAAGATGTAACGCGAGGTGGACGTCTCGATACGGCGCGTCTCGCGGGCACATCCACCCGCTGCGCGGCGCCTCGCCGCGGCCCGCTCGATTCATCATGCCGATCAAACTGAACAAGGTCCGCATCGACCT
Source organism: Phycisphaeraceae bacterium (assembly GCA_048621015.1). GTDB lineage: Bacteria > Planctomycetota > Phycisphaerae > Phycisphaerales > Phycisphaeraceae > JBMCXL01. The sequence goes on along the minus strand of JBMCXL010000009.1, from coordinate 2,680 downwards.
GCTCCTGGCCACGGGCAGCGACTTCTGTCAGAAGCTCGTCGGCTACGTCGTCTTGATGGTGCTCGCGCGCTATCTGGACAAGGCGACGATGGGCGATTTCTTCTTCGCCACGGCCGCGGCGCTGATCCTGGCGCGCTTCGCCGAGCTGGGCACCAACCGCTACCTCATGCGCGAGGTCGCGGAACAGCCCGAGCACAGCCGCGCCCGTCTCGGTGAGGTGCTGGCGCTACGCGTGCCGCTGCTGGTAGTGGCGTTCATCGCGCTCAATGGTCTCATCGCCGTGCTGAGCCCCGACATCCTCAGCATCGTCGCGCTCACGTCCTGTTACGTTTTTCTCAACGAACTGTTCTATCCCTTCGCGGCGTTCTTCGTCGGGCACCGACGCGTCGGCCTGCGCGCCGCCACCGCGCTCAGCGGACAGGCGCTGATGATCGGGCTGGTCCTGCTGGCGGTCAGCCAGGGATGGGGCGTGCACGCCATTCTCGCCTGCTACATCATCGCCAATGTCGTACTCGTGGGCACTGCCTATGTCGTGGTGCTGAGCATGTTCGGCACCATTCACTGGCATTGGGCCTTCGACGGCCTGTGGCGCGTGCTCAAGGTCTCGCTGCCGCTGTTCGTGCTGGCGCTGCTGGGCCTGCTTCATTTCAAGATCGACACGATCATGCTCGAGTTCATCGCCACCGGCGTCGACAACACGCCCAGCGAGGAAGTCGCCCGCTACGAAGCGGCGTACAAGATCTTCGAGGTCTCGCAGGTACTGGCGCGGCCGCTGGCGATGATTTTCCTGCCCATTTGCTCCGGTCTGGTCGTGCAGGCGGCGTGGCCGCGACTGCGGGCGCAGGTGCGCAAGCTTGCGCTGCTCGCGGCGACCGCCGGGGGCGCGATGGCGCTCGGTGTCATCACGCTGGCGCCGTGGATCATCCCCTTCATGTTCGGCGACCAGTATCTCGACTCCGTCACCGTGCTACGCGTGCTATATTTGGGTGTGCCGTCGCTGTATCTCGTATTCGTCGGCACGTTCCTTTGCAACGCGCTGCGCCTCGAGCGGCGCGCGATCATCGCGATGATCCTGTGCCTGGTGTGCAACGCGGCCTTGAACGCGATGTCCATCCCCGCCTACGGCGCCGTCGGCGCTGCATGGGTGACGCTGGCGACCGAGTCGCTGCTGGCGGCTTTGCTGTGGGGCGTGCTGATCCAGCGGCTGCGCGAGTTGCCGGCCGAGGGCGGTGAACCGACCGCGCCCCAGAGTCCCCCCGTGGGCGCCGCCGGGGCCGCCGGCGCGGCAGGAGGCGCCGCATCATGACACCCGGCGCCAGCGAACGACCGCTGCGGATCGCGATGGTGGCTGCTTGCCCCTTTCCTTATCCACGCGGCACGCCGGTGCGCGCCTATCGCATGGCCGAGGCGCTGGCGCAGCGCGGCCACGAGGTGCACGCGGTGACCTATCACCTTGGGGAAGTGTTGGAGGAGCCGCCATTTACCATCCATCGCATCCCCGCCGTGCCCACCTACCGCAAGCTCGACCCCGGCCCGAGCTATCAGAAATTGGCCGTGGTGGACCCGCTGCTGAGCCGCAAGCTCGCGCGCGTCGTGCGCGAGCAGCGCATCGACGTGATCCACGCGCACCACTACGAAGGCCTGCTCGTGTCGCTGCCGGTGCGCTGGCGGCGCGGTACCCCGGTGGTATATGACGCGCATACCGTGCTCGACTCCGAGCTGCATCATTACAACCTTGGCCTGATGCGCCGGCTGAAAAAGCGCATCTCGCGCTACTTCGACGCCAACCTGCCGCGCCGCGCCGATCACGTGGTTGCCGTCACGCGCGACATCGCCGACAAGCTCACGCAACGTTACGGCGTGCCGACCGAGCGCGTCACGGCAGTCGTCAACGGCGTTGAGTGCGACCACTTTGACATCCCGCGCCCGACGCGCGATCCGGCTGGCCCGCGCGTCCTGGTCTTCGCCGGGAACCTCGCAGCGTATCAGGGGGTCGAGCCGATGCTGCGCGCGCTTGCGAAGCTGCGCGCCGCCGGCTGCGCCGATGTGCGGTTGCTGATCGCCTCCTGCTCGTCGCTGGAGCCCTACGCCGCGCTTGTGCGGGAGTTGAGCATCGGTGATGCGATCGACCATCAGCCGTCGGACTTCCGATCGCTGCCGACCCAACTCGCCCGCGCCGAGATTGCGCTCAACCCGCGCAGCGAGTGCGACGGTATTCCGCAGAAGCTGCTGAACTACATGGCCGCCGGGTTGCCGGTGATCTCCTTCGCCGGTTCGGCCAAGGACATCACCGACGGCGAACTGGGCCGCATCGTACCCAATGGCGACGTGGACGGCTTCGCCGCGGCGATCGCCGAACTTCTGGACGATCCGGCCAAGGCGCAGCGTATCGGCGACAACGCCCGCGCCTATGTGCGCGCCGAGCGCAGCTGGGCACGCGTTGCCGAGTGCAACGAGATGATCTACCGGCGCCTGTTGAGCCGCGACGTACCGACGGGGTCGAAGGTCCAGACCGCCGACTCCACCGCGCGGTGACGATGCGCGAGCGTTCATGACCGAGACCGCAGCGACAACTTCCCAGACACCAGCCGCGAGCGACGCCGCGCCGCCGACCGTCAGCGCGGTGGTCGTGAACTACAACGGCGGCGACGCGGTGCTGGGGTGCGTGCGTTCGATCCTG
>JBMCXL010000008.1:0-23208 GCA_048621015.1 Phycisphaeraceae bacterium | reverse complement strand
TCACGTTGCAGCCGGTCGGCCAACCCCCGGTAATACTCGAGCCACCAGAACGCGGGCCAACCGAACACCAGGTAATCCACCCCCGCCTCGCGGAGGCGATGCAGCTCGGCCAGGGCGGCGGCGCTGTCGGCCGGTGGGCCGTTGTACGCGCCGTTTGCTTCGGTGAACGGCACGGCGGCGCGAGCGTAAAACAGGTCGCTGCCGGCAAACTGGCCTTCGTCAACCAGCGCGACCGTCGCGTCGGCGGGGACATTCCGTTCCAGCTCGGCCTGCGCCTGGACAAGTTGATGCATCCATGCGCGGCGCTGCGTCTTCTCCTGCTTGGTGTTGGAGCGAGGGAACGGCTCGTCGGGGACGGGCAGGCCGAGGAACGGGCAGAGCTTTTCCCATCCTTCGCCGTTGCACACATCGAGCACGAGCAGATCGTCCGGGCGATCCTTGAAGTAGTCCAGCACGTTGCGCGTGTGCTGATCATAGACGTGGGCGAAGCGCTGCCGCTCGAACGCGTAGACACCGTAGACCGCGACGTGCATGAAATACGTGAATCGCCGGAAATCGCGATGATGCCCGGCCCATTCGGCGCTGAACTTCCAGTGCTCCTCGACCGAGCGAAGCCAGGACGCTTTGTCGCGCACGGTGAGAATAAACTTGCTGCCGGGATACACCGCATCGAGCTGGGCGTAGTAGGGAGCGACGGGCGTGTCGGTTGCCGCCTGGTAACGTTCGAGCACCTTGAGTCGATAGTCGCCCTGCTCGAGCTGGCGGAGGGTGACCGGGTCATGGGGGAAGTCGATGGTCGGGATGCCCAGGCGATTGAGCGCCAGGCCGAGGCTGGTCGTGCCGGTTTTGCTCAAGCCGATGCCGAAGATTCTGCCGTCGGTCGGATTGGCGGGCATGGCGGAAGCTCCCTTTGCGAACATCGTTATGGATGGGGCATCATTGGCGTGTAACCGTGCGTAGGGGCCGGCGCGTTGTAGCAGTTGCTCGTGCGTGCCGGTTTCGACGATACGACCGCTTTCGAGCACCACGATACGGTCGGCGCGGCGAATGGTCGAAAGGCGATGTGCGATCATCAATGTCGTTCGGCCGCGGGTAAGTCGTTCCACGGCAGCCATGACCTGCGCCTCGGTGGCGGCGTCGAGCGAGGCGGTTGGCTCGTCAAGGATGACGATCGGCGCGTCCTTGAGCAATGCCCGGGCGATGGCGATGCGCTGCTTCTCGCCGCCGGAGAGGGTGGCGCCGCGCTCTCCGACAAGCGTGTCATAGCCTTCAGGCAGGCGCGAGATGAACGCATGTGCGCCGGCCGCCTCCGCCGCGGCGACGACCTGCTCGCGCGTCGCGTCGGGTCGGCTGAAGGCGATGTTGTCGGCAATCGACATCGGCAGCAGCGTCGGCTCCTGCGGCAGCCATGCCACCTGCGCTCGCACGAGCGCGCGGGGCAGATCGCGCAGGTCCACGCCGTCGATGCGCACCGCGCCCTCCGTCGGATCAATGAAGCGCAGCGCCAGTGAGGCGAGCGTCGATTTGCCCGCCCCGGTCGCGCCCACCAGCGCCACGTGCTCGCCCGGCTCGATGGACAGCGAGATGCGCTCGAGCACCGGCTGATTCGGTTCATACGCGAAGCTCACGTCGTTGAACGTCACGCCGCGCGCCGGTTCAGGCACCCGGCGAGGCGCGGGCAATGTGCGTGGCTGCGCGGGCTCGGTCAACGCATCGTCCCCATCCAGCACCTCGAACACCCGCCGCGCTTTGCCCTTGGCGCTGGCGAAGCCGGAGGCCAGGTACGCCAGTGTTTCCAGCGGGCCGTACAGTGCGGTGAGATAAGCGAGAAAGACGTACAGATCGCCCACGCTGATCTGTCCCGCCAGCGCCCGGTGGCCGCCGATGAACAGGACCGCCGCGGTGCCCACCGCGCTGGTCGTGTTCACGCCGAGACGAAAATGCAGTTGCGAAGCCAGCGCACGCAGCGTAGCGCGCACCGTGCGCTCCCCGGCGCGCCGAAAGCGACTGTGTTCGTGATCCTCGCGCCCAAACGCCTGCACCACGGGCACAACGCCCAGCGTCTGCTCGGCCAGCGCCATCAGCTCGCCCGAGCGCTCCGCCTGCTCGTAGCTGCGCTCGGTCATCGGGCCGGCGAATACGCGAATCGCCACGGCCATGGGCAGCGCGACCCCCGCCGCCACCAACGCCAGCAGCCAGTCCAGTTGCCACATCACCACGAAGATGATCACCAGCATCAACACCGATTGGGTGATCGGCACCGCCACGCCCATCACCAGATCGCGCACGCACGTGCAGTCGGCGTTGACCCGGCGCACCAGATCACCCACGCGATGCCGGGCGTGCCAGGCGGACGAGCTTTCCAGCAGCCGACCGAACACCTCACCCCCCAGCGCGTAAACCAGCCGCGCCCCCAGCCACGCTTTCAGCCACGCCTGCATCAGGTGCGCCAGCCGCAGCCCCGCCGCGATCAGCACCACACCCGCCGCCAGCCACGCCAGCAGCCCCGCCGCCGTTTCCGCGCCGGGCAGTGCGATGAGCCACCCTTGCCCCGTCCCCTCCTCTTCCAGCACGCGGTCAACCGCCAGTTTCACCGGCCACGGCCGCAGCGCCTGCAACCCCGCACCGGTTCCCACCAGCACCAACAACCCCGCCACGCCACGCCAGTGCGGCAATGCATAACCAAGCAAGCGCAACCACCATCGCCTCATGGCGCCACCCCCTCCCGCTCGTCATGCTGAAGATGGTGGAAGCGGTAATACAGTCTCTCCCGGCGCATGAGCTGTTCATGCGTGCCCTGTTCGACAATGGCTCCTTCTTCGAGCACCACGATCCGGTCGGCTCGCCGCGCGGTTGAGAGGCGGTGGGCGATGATGAAGGTTGTGCGATCCTGGCACAGCCGATCGAGCGCCGCCATCACCGCGCGTTCCGTTTCCACATCCAGCGCCGAAGTCGGCTCGTCGAGGATTACGACCGCCGCATTGCTCAACATGGCCCGGGCGATGGCGATGCGCTGCTTCTCGCCGCCCGAGAGCGTCGCGCCGCGCTCGCCGATGACGGTGTCGTAGCCTTCGGGCAGTCGCGCGATAAACGCATCGGCGCCGGCGTCACGCGCCGCGGCGACGATCTGCTCGCGCGGCGTGTCCGGCCGACCGTAGGCGATGTTCTCCGCAATGGAGATCGGCATCAGAAACGGCTGCTGAAGCACCAGCGCTACCTGTTCGCGCAAGCTGGACAGGGTCAGCCCGCGCACATCCACGCCATCGAACGTCACGCGACCGGACCAGGGATCGAAAAAACGCGGCACCAGCGATACGAGCGTGCTCTTGCCCGCGCCGGTCGGGCCCACCAGAGCGATGGACTCGCCCGGCTCGACCGTCAATGACACGTCCCGCAGCACCGGTTGCTGCGGCTCGTAGCCGAAGCGCACATCTTCGAACGCGATGCGCCCGCGCGCCGTCCCTGCCGCGCGCGCCAGCGGCGCCGCATCGTCAGCCTCCACCACACGATCGGTGTTGTGCAGGATCGTCAGCACACGATCGACCTGCGCCTCGGTCGTGCGGATCTGGCCATAGGTCTGAAAGAGTTTCTGAAAAGCGGCTTGCAGGCTGCGCCCGTATTGGAGAAAAACGAGCAGCGAGCCCACGCTCATCGCCCCGGCGACCACCTGCAAACCGCCGGCGTAGAGCACGATCGCCAAGCCCGTGCTCGTGGTCAGACCGTTGACCAGCGCCATGCCGTCCTTGAGAAACGCGCCGCGCCGTTGGGCGACGGCCGCGTCATTGGCGAGATGGTCGTAGTGGTTGCGGCTGCGCGGCTCGGCGGTGAACGCCTGCACCACGGGTAGTGCCGCCAGGCGTTGATGGACATGGCTCATTACGCGCGATTGCGCTTCCCGGATCAGCCGCTTGCGCTCCTTCAGCCGGGGACCGAACCACACGGCGATGCCCGCGAGCACGGGGGTGACCGCGAGCACGATCATCGTCAACGTCGGGTCGAGCGTGAACGCCACGGTCGCGATCACCGCGATGGTCAGGAACTGATGGGCCGGTGTGACCAGCAGCGCATCGCAGGCCTGGTAGATGCAGTAGCTGTCTCCCGTGAGCCGACTGAGCGAATCGCCCACGTGGCTGCGCGCGTGAAATCGCAGCGAAAGGCGCTGCATGCGATCGAACAGGTCCGCCGCGAGGTCATAGACCATCCGCTCACCGGCCACGCCCCAGCACCACGTGATAGCGGCCTGAAGCACGACGGCGAGCAGATAGAGCACCAGCGCCAGCCCCGCCGCCCATGCAACGACCGTCGCCGGCGCCATGGTGTCCAGCCAGTGCGCGAGCCAGTCGGGGGCAGGCTCGTCGTCGAGTCCGAAATCGACCAGGATTTTGATCGGCCACGGCTGCAGCGCCGCCGCACCGGCGCTGAGCAGCGTCAGCGCGATGATCAGCGCCAGCGTTTTCCAACGCTGTCGAACATAGCCCGCCAAGTGCAGATATTTGCGAATCATGCCCAAGGCGAAGTCATTTCCTGCCGGCGGCGCGGGGTGATGCGCCCGTTGCTTCCACAGCCTCATCGAGCAGGCGCGTCAGCACCTGCCGCGCATCGAACGAGGCCGCGGCGATCCGTTGCGCGGCAGCGGCGTGGCGGGACAGGTCGCGAGAGACGCGCTCGAGCATCTCCACCGCTTCGTCGGGCGTGTTGAACGCCAGCAGGCCTTCGCCTGTCGGCAGCACATCGCTGAACCCCGTGTCCTGCACCACCACCGGCCGACCGGCGGCGAGGTAGTTGGCGCTGCGCTCGCTGAACCAGCCGCTGCGACTGGCGACATAAGCGTGCTTGGCGATGCTGAACTCGCCCCCCGATGCGAGGATGTACCGCTGGTAGTCCCACGGATCGCGGGTGAACTCGATCGGGTTGCGCACGCGCCAGCCGGCGTCGCCGAGCTTCTGTCGTGGCGGTTTCGCCGCTCCGCCGATGGCCATTTCCAGTGGTACGGTGGTGCGCTGCGGCAGATCGAAATAGGGCTCGAACGCGCGCGACTTCATGCCGTACACGACGCCGGCGTGCTCCACATCGCGGTAACTGTCCCACTGCATGATTGTGGTGAAGGGCGCGTGGCTCGGCGGCGGTTCGACCGGCCAGGCGTCAAGCACGACTGGCTGGCGCGTTGGACGCCAAGGCAAGCCGTCGTCGGGGATCGCACAGTCATCATGGCCGAGCTTCTCGGCGAAGGTGAAGAACGCATTGTGGCCCGCGGCATAAGCGCGGGCCGCGTCACTGTGCAGGTGGCGCACCTGCACGAACACGGGGTCGGTGTCGATCAGCACGCGCACCGGCACCTGCGCCCACCAGTCGCGCAGCGGGTTGATGCCCGAGACGTTGAGCACCACGTCGGCCGAGCGGCAGAACGCCTCGGCCCGCTCGGCCGCCGGCCCCCGCCAGCGCTGGACGTGGGCGTCGTGATAAGCCCACCGATCGCCCAGCCCCAGCCCATCGAACGCCCGGCCGGCGAACGCCAACCCCTCTTCGGGATCCGTGTCCACCGCACGGCCGTCCATGTGAACGCAGGCGGGGTAGTCGTCACTGTCCTCAACGAACAACACCTCGTGGCCGAGGCGGTCGAGGCCGGCGGCATATTGCAGGTGGTGCCACGCCAGGCCGCCCATGGGACCGCGCACGAGATAGCCCAGCACCACCACGCGAAAGGGGCGGCCTCCCGGGTCGCCATGTCGGCTGTCGGACGTCGAGTCGCTCACGTTCTTGTCGCTCCGCCACGGTCGTTCGGGCAACTTCCGGCGAGTGCGGCATCGGCACGCCCATTGTACAGGCCGCCGGCCGATCGAGGCCGGTCTTCCGCCCGGATGAATGAAGCAACGGCGCCCAATTGGCCGATTGTGCGTGTAAACTGGGCATCGAAGTTTAAAACCTGTCGCGATCTTGGCTCCAGGACATTTCAGGTGCCCGGTTCGATGGTGAGCCTCACTTCATGTTGAGACGGAACAGGCCAATTGGGGGTTATACGTTGATCGAGCTGCTGGTAACGCTCGTGATCGTAGCGATTCTGCTTGGCGTCTTGCTGCCGGCTCTGCAACGGGCTCGCGCCTCGGCGCAGAAAGTCCAGTGTCTGGCTCATCAAGCAAGCAGCGGCAAATCGCTCCTCCTGCATACCTTTGAGCGGGACGGACGTTTCCCGCCGATGTTTCACGGCTTTTCGCCGGGAGAAAGCGGAAAAATTATCGTGCAAGTCCGGCCTCGCACCCCCAAGGAGGCCGGCACTGAATACATGGACACGCAAAACATGATTTGTCCGACTGACACGATCCGCGGAACCGTCCCGATCCGGAAACAAGACACGACCGAGCATCAAGTGATGAGTTATGGATACAACATTGAACTTCCGATCAAACAGGCAACCCTCAATGGGCTCGCCCGACCATCAGGCACAACCGTCATGTTCGACGGCAGCATGAGCGGCTCAGGCAGAGGGCGAAACGTCGAGGGAACGTACGCCGACAGCTACGCCTTCGTGGAAACCGCCCACAGCGCCCGTCATGATGGAGCGGCCAATGCCCTGTTTGCGGATTGGCATGCCCGCACGATCTCCCAGATCAACGCGGACGACGTGTTGCTGCCGTAACAGGCGCAGGGCCGCTCCTAAAGGCCCATAAATCCCTAGACAAATACGGGGGCGGATCGTAGGCTGACTGGGTCCATCGGATCTCCGGTGGTAGGGCCACGCCCCCCTGTGCGAGGATGAGAGACGGTCCGGAGGCTGCGCGACGTGTCTTCCGGGGCGAACTGCCGCGTCCGTACGTTTTAAGGATGTTCGGTCTTGGTTCTTCAGGCGCCCGGGAGAGTGTGAGGCGGCCATGCGTAAGTTTGTGGAAGAAGCGGGCGACGCCATCACGTCAGCAACAGGCGAAATTGCACCCACCGGAAGCGAAGTAACCCAACAGTTGCACGTGCGCGGCAAGTTTCTGTTTGCCGGCGAAACGAAGTTCTATGTCCGCGGCGTCACCTACGGGCCATTCGCCCCTGAGCCGGAAACCAGTCCTTACGCCGGCAGCGAATACCATACGCCCGCTCAGGTCGATCGCGAATTCGCGCAGATGGCCGCGAGCGGCGTCAATACCATTCGGCTCTACACCGTCCCGCCGCGCTGGCTGCTCGACCGGGCCGCGGCGCATGGTCTGCGGGTGTTCATGGGCATCCCGTGGGAGCAGCACATTCTCTTTCTCGACTCGCGCAAACGATGTCGCGCGATCGAGCAGCGCGTGCGTGACTCGGTCAGGCAATGTGCCGGGCATCCGGCCGTGCTGGGATACGCGGTGGGGAACGAAATTCCGCCCGACATCGTGCGCTGGTATGGCCGCCGTCGCATCGAGCGATTCATCCATCGGCTCTACCGCGCGGCCAAGACCGAAGACCCCCAGACGCTGGTCACTTACGTCAACTTTCCGACCACCGAGTATCTGCAGCTTCCGTTTCTGGATTTTGCCTGCTTCAACGTCTATCTCGAACAGCAGCAGACGCTGCGCAGCTATCTCGACCGCTTGCAGAACCTGGCGGACAATGTGCCGCTGGTGATGGGGGAAGTCGGGCTCGACAGCCAGCGCAACGGCCTCGAAGCGCAGGGCGAAACGCTGGACTGGCAGATCCGCACCTGCTTTGCCGCCGGCGTCGCGGGCGTGTTTCTCTTCGCCTGGACCGACGAGTGGTATCGCGGCGGGCATGAGATCACGGATTGGGATTTCGGACTGACCGATCGCCAGCGTTGTCCCAAGCCGGCCCTGGACGTGGTCGCTCGCGTTTTCGAGCGGACGCCGTTCGACCTTGCCAGCCGCGCGTGGCCGCGCATTTCGGTCGTTGTTTGCACTTACAACGGTGCGGCGACCATCGGCCACACGTGCCGGGCACTGACGAATGTGGCATACCCCGACTTTGAGGTCATCGTCGTCAATGACGGTTCCAACCAGGAAACCGTGGAGGTCCTGCGCGAGACGGCTGTCGAGGTGGGCCAGCAGATCGAGTTCCGTGTTATCGACGTGACCAATGGCGGGCTCAGTCGCGCGCGCAACATCGGCATGGAGGCCGCCACGGGCGAAATCGTTGCCTACCTCGATGACGATGCGTATCCCGATCCACATTGGCTGCAGTATCTCGCCGACACGTTCATGACCGAAGACTTTGTCGGTGTGGGCGGGCCGAACATGCCGGTGCCGAACGACGGGATGGTAGCTGAGTGTGTCGCCCGGGCGCCCGGCGGGCCGAACCATGTGTTGCTGGGCGATTCGGTGGCCGAGCACATCCCCGGCTGCAACATGGCGTTTCGCAAGACGGCGCTGGAGGCGATCGGCGGCTTTGATGAGCAGTTTCGAATCGCCGGTGACGATGTGGACGTGTGCTGGCGACTGCAGGAGCGCGACGGGCGGATTGGTTTCCACCCCAGCGCGATGGTTTGGCATCACCGGCGGAACACGGTACGCGCTTACTTGTGCCAGCAGGCCAATTACGGCCGCGCTGAAGCGATGCTCGAGCGCAAGTGGCCGCAAAAATACAACCGCTTCGGTCATGTTTCGTGGTTGGGGCGGATCTACAGCGCCGGCGGCACGTTCCCACTGCCTCTGAAGCCGGCTCGCGTTTATCACGGCGTGTGGGGGACGCAGCTTTTCCAATCGCTCTACATGCGGCCGACCGGAGAGTTGCATTCCATACCGCTGATGCCCGAGTGGTATCTGCTCACCGTGGCGATCATGCTCGTCGCCCTGCCGGGGATTCTCTGGCAGCCGATCGTGTTCCTTATCCCGTTGGGTGTGTTTGTTGTGGGTGTCCCCATAGTGCAAGCAAGCCTCAGCGCGATGCAGGTGCGGCTCGAGCCGCATCACGGCCAAGGCGAGCGGTGGCGTCGGCGCGGGCTCATCGCACTGCTGCATCTGCTTCAACCGCTGGTGCGCCTCAAAGGCCGGCTTGTGCAGGGCTTGACGCCGTGGCGCCGCCGAAAGGTCGAAAGCGGTGGAAAGCGGCTCGCGCTGCCCCTGCCGAAACAAGTGGGGCTCTGGAGCGCGCACTGGCAGTCGGCGGAGGATCGGCTGCGCCAGCTCGAAACCGTGCTGCACCGCGTCGGAGGCTGCTCCGTGCGCGGCGGCGGATTCGATCGCTGGGACCTGGAGATCCGTGGCGGCCTGTTCGGCAGCATCCGGATGATCATGGCCGTGGAGGAGCACGGTCATGGCCAGATGGTGCAGCTGCGCAGTTGGCCCGTCATCGGACGGTACACGCTGATGAGTATCGCTGCGCTGATCGTGCTCGCCGGGCTCGCCATGCTCCAGCAGCACGACGGCGCGGCCATTCTCCTGTTGAGTATCTGCACCTGCCTGATCGTCCGCGCCTTCGGCGACTGTGCGGCCGCCACCGCGACCTATCTTGAGTGCCTCAAACATCCTGTGGAATGATCCACTTTGCCGCGCGAGCGACTTAAAATCGTGGTCACCGGCCTTGCCGCCACCTATCCGTTCGGCGGCGTGTTCTGGGACTACATCCAATACGTGCTCGGATTCCATCAGCTCGGGCATGAGGTGCTCTACCTCGAAGACACCGGCAAGTGGTGTTACAGCCCGCGCCGGCAAACATTCGTCGAGGAAGGCCACGACAACGCCGACCACCTGCGCCAGCAACTGCAAACGCTCGAGCCCGACTTGGCCGAGCGATGGTTCTTCCGCGACGCCACGGGGCAGACGTTTGGCAAGGACTGGCCACAAGCCAAAGCCTTTTGCCGCGATGCCGACCTGTTCATCAACGTTTCCGCCTCGTGCTGGATGCGGGAGGAATACTTCGCCGCGCGCCGCGTGGCGTTCATCGACTCCGATCCGATGTACACCCAGGCATCGGTTCCGGCGTATCTCGACGGCACGCTGGATGAAGCCGGCCGGGGACGCATCGAGATGCTGCGGCGCCACGACGTGTTCTTCACGTTCGGTGAAACGATCCATGAAGCCGACGCCCGTGTGCCCACCGGCCTGTTCGACTGGATCCCCACGCGCCAGCCTGTGGTGCTTGACAGCTTCGCGCCTCACGCCGTCGCGGTGGATCGCCGGCCGCGCCGGTTCACCACGGTTGCGTCGTGGGAGCCGACCGAGGATGGCCCGTTCGTTGAAGGCGTGCAGTATTACGGCAAAAGTGTTGAATTCAAGCGGTTCCTCGACCTGCCGCGGCGCGTCAGCGCGCCCATCGAGCTGGCGCTGAGCGGGGAATATCCCCAGGCGTGCCTGGAAGATCGCGGCTTTCGCGTGCGCGATGCCTATCCCGTGTCCTCCGACCCGTGGGTGTACCGCGACTATCTGGCGCATTCGCTGGGCGAATGGAGCGTGGCCAAGCATGCCTACGCGGCAAGCCTCAGCGGCTGGTTCTCCTGCCGCAGTGCGTGCTATCTGGCGCTGGGCGTGCCGGCCGTGGTGCAGGACACAGGCTTCAGTCGTCGGCTGCCCACGGGAGAGGGGCTGCTGGCCTTCCGCACGCTCGACGAGGCGGCTGCGGCAATCGAGGAGGTGGTCGCGCGCCCTGAAAGACACGCCCGCGCAGCCCGGGCGCTTGCCGTGGAGCAATTTGACGCGGCCCACGTGCTTCAAGACCTGCTGGATCGTGCCGCGTGAGAGGGGCGCCGGATCGCGCTGGACGCGGAAGCGGCCGACGTCGCCCGCAAGCAGAAGAAAAGGTTCACGATCGTCGCCGCCATTGTTAGCATGGTAGACAGGCACATTTCTTTGGCAGAAGGGCTTGCCATGATCCCTATGCACCGCAAACCATCAAGTGCATTCACGCTTATCGAGTTGCTCGTCACCATCTCGATCATTGCCTTGTTGATCGGCATCCTGCTGCCGGCGTTGTCGGGCGCCCGCAGCGCGGCCAAGGATGCGCAGTGCAAGAGCCAACTCCGACAGGTCGGATACGCGGTCGAGATGTACATCGGCGCCCACGACGACTACTTGCCCGAGCCGCCGGGGGCCGGCGATCTGACCGGCAGCATGAAACCGTGGACCGATCAGGCTTGGGGGAAAGGGATCTGGGTCTGCCCGGCACAGGATTTCGAGCACGGCTGGTGGACCAGCAGCTACGGCTACAATTGGCAGTACCTGCTTCTACCCGGCCCCGACTATCCACACAGCGGCTGGAGCGGCTTCGGTAACCACGGCTGGCGCATCTCCCACGTCACCTCGCCCACAGATACCCTGGCGTTCATCGACCACCGGCCGGCGGTATCAGACTTGTGGTCGTACGTGCACCGGCCCGGCGACAGCACGAACATAAATGGTTTCGGGATCGCCGATCTCCGTCACAACGGTGCCGGCAATGCCCTGTCTCTCGACGGTCATGTCGCAAGCGTGCAGGACAGTTTTATTGATCCGGCAAACGAATCGGAAGGGTGGGATCCCCGCTGAGCCGGCACACTGTCGCCCGTTTCGCAGCTTTGATCGGGGATCTCGTTCTCGACCTTTCTCGACCTCCAGGTACTGGCCCTGGCCCTGGATCGCCAACGCGCGAGCGGTCGCGTTGCGAGAATCAGCACGATGCTCATTCCGTGTCGCTGCGGCGCGGTTCGGCCGAGTCGCCGATGTCCTCCGCCCAGAGCTGCGGGTGGGCGGCGATGTAATCCGTGAGCAGGCGGATGCAGTCGTCTGAATGCAGGTCCACGATGGTGACGCCGTACTCGCGCAACCAGTCGATGCCGCCGTGGAAGTTGACGGACTCACCGACCACGAGGGTGCCGATGCGGAACTGCCGGACGAGGCCGCTGCAATACCAGCACGGCGCGAGCGTGGTGGCGAGGATCGTGTCGTGGTAGTTGCGCTGTCGGCCGGCGCGGCGAAAGGCGTCGGTCTCCGCGTGCGCCGAGGGGTCATCGTCCTGCACGCGGCGGTTGTGGCCGCGGCCGAGCAGCCTGCCCTGCGCATCGAACAGCGCGGCGCCGATGGGGATGCCGCCCTCGGCCAGGCCCTGTCGCGCCTCGTCGAGGGCCACCGCCAGCATGCGCGTTGCCGCTTCAGTCTCGATCATGCGTACTCCGCCTTGCGTTTCTCATGTTGGCCGGCGCGGCGCTTCCCCACGGCACGGCGAACGACCTGGTGCACCCGCGCATTCTTCCGGGGGTGAGGGACTTATCGTACGCGGCGCGGTCATGAGGGTCGAACCCGTGGATTTGGTCGGTGGGCGTGGTTTCAGTCCGACGGGCTTTGCCGGACGACGAGATCGAACACGACCTCGACGGTATCGCGCGCGCGGATGAGGCCGAGGAGGGCGGACGGAGGCGTGACGTCGAAGTCGGTCATCTTCAGCTTTTTGCGGCCGAGCAGGGTCCAGCGGCCGTCGTCCGTGCGCCGCGCGATGACGTCCATTTCGATGTCGCGCTGCGCGCCGGCCAGGGTGAGCTCGCCGCGCGTGCGCAGGCGCAAGGCGTTGCTTGGATCATCCTCATCGTCGATCACCGTGACGGCGTCGATGGTGGCGAGACCATACTCGATGGTCGGGTGCTCGGCCATCTTCAGCGCCTCGTGCATGTCCTGCTCCATGTCCCGGTTGCCGCAGTCGAACGACTCGACGGGCACGCGCAGGTGGGTGGTGAACGCGTAATCCTCAGGGATCGTCAACTCGAGCTCGGGGTTCTGCTCGAGCCGGTCGAGCGCGGCCGCGATGGCTTGCGCATCGGCGTCGGGCGCGATCGCGCCGTTGACGCGCTCGCTCGTGCAACCCCATGAGCCGATGGTCGCGCCGCCGGTGAGTTCGACGGTGCTCTGCGGATCGAGCACGAAGGGGCTGTCGGTGGCGGGTGTTGGGTCTTCCTGTGTTTCGCGGACACGTTCGCCGGTGGTGCAGGTGGCCATGATCACCAGGCCGGTGAGCGTGGCGGTGACGCCGAAGGTGGTGGTCCAGAACATCGCGGCGGCTCCTTTGATCATCGAGCTGAATCGTCCGCGTTGGCGTGGGTGTGCGGGTTGGTGGGGCCGATCAATCATCGGTGTCGTTGTCACGGCTCACGGGGCCGGGCATGTACAGCGCGGTCGGCTGGGGTTGCCCGGCGTTTTGGTTGGCGTAAGGCGACCGCACGGGGAAGCGTTGGCCTTCGTCGTTGTTGAGGGGGATGTGAATCCACAGCGCGTTTTCGGTGTTGCGCTGGTTGGCGTGGCGGTAGCCGGTGATCGCGCTGCTGTGGTCGAAGCCGATTCTGCTGATCGCGGCTTCGAGGGCGTCGCTCAGCGCGGCGAAGGCGGTGCGCGCCGCGTCGAGGCTCGCGGCTTCGCCGGTTGCGCGCGCCGCGGCTTGCAGGCGCTCCGCCGTGGCGGGCCACTGTTCGGGCAATTCCGAGGCGTCCATCGCCGCGAGGGCGTCGACCTGCTCGATCAGCGTTGCGAAATGGGTTTGGGCGCTGGCATGGTTCTCGTCTGCCAGTGCCTGTTGCGCGCGGCCGTAAGCGATCAGGATGTCTGTCATCTGCTTGCGATGCGCCTGGGGTGCGTCGACTTCGGGGATGATGGGCTGGGGCGTGCGGCGCTGGAGGGTCCAGGTGGCTGTGACGGTGACGTCGTCCTTGGCGCGGGCCATGCCGAGCATCGCGGTGGGGGGATCGATGTCGAAGTCGGTCATCTTCAACGGCTTTTCGACTTCGATTCTCAAACGGTCATCGGACATCGACTCGACGCGCAGCTCCAGCTCGACGCTGCGCGTTTTGCCGGCGATGGTGAGATCGCCGGTTGCCTGCCAGACGGTGTCGGAAGCGCCGGGCTTGGGCGCGGCGTCTTTCAGGACGAAGCGCACGTGCGGATGCTGCTTGGCATCCATCGCCTTGTACATGTTCTTGTCGAGGCCGCCTTTCCCGCTTTCGAGCGAACGCACGGGGATCTGCACCTCCAGCGACGGTTGGGCGTCGCCGGTCGGCGCGAGCAGCGGTTCGAGCCGCGTCGTGCCGTCGTCGGTCGTTTGCCACTGGCCGGGCAGTTGCAGTCGGCCGGCGATGCGCTGGGTCTTGGCGGACCAGTCGTGGATATTGGAACTGCCGTCAACGGTGAGTTGGTGCGCACCGCTCACCGGCTCGTAGTGGATGGCGGGCGCAGCCCATGACGGCGATGCGGTGGCGATGGCGATGATCGCGAGCAGGGTGGTGAGCAACGGTGCGATTCGCGTGGTCATGGGACGGCTCCGTGAGAGTGAAGGCGGCGGGTGCGAGCGTGAAAGCCCGCGGCAGGCGCTAACCTGGCGCGGGCGAACCAAGGAAACGTCAGTCAGAACGAGAAGGTCACTTCCAGAATCGCGCCGTTGAACGACGGGTCCTGCCAGGCATCGACGCCGCTGACCATGCCGCCGGCCTGATCGAAGTTATCGTAGACCTGGTAGACGTATTCGGCCTTGACCAGGACGGTGCTGTACATCCACCAGCCGCCGCCGGCCTGGATGCGGTGGATGACGCCGTTGGAGGCTTCACCCTGGAGGCGCTGCGCGGCGCCGCCGCTGTAGCGTGCGGCCGCGTAGAGACGCGGGTGGAAGCGGTAGACGCCTTCAGCGGCGTAATAGAGCCACTCATCGTGCTCGCCGTTGGCGGTGCCGCCCTCGACCCAGCCGAGGTGGCCGTAGAGCTCGACGATGTCATCGATCCAGCTCACGTCGCCCTGGAAGGCGACGATGCGATCCTGGCCGTTGCCGACGAAGACCTGTCCCGGCGCGTTGCCGGCGAGGATGCCGTCGTAGGGTCCGCCGCTGCGGCTGGTGCGGAAGAGGTTGGAGCGTGCGCCACTGGCGGGGTCGTGGTTCACGTGGTAGGCCGACCCGGAGAAGCGCAGCTCGTCGGTGACGTTGGTCCAGAGCTTGCCCCAGGTGCTGATGCCGCGGCCGGCGTCGAAGCCGCCGGTCTCGCTGCCGCTGCCGAAGCCGAGCGACCAGTTGATGGGCCCGGGCTGGGCGTTGGAGACCTCCATGCCGATCTCGGCGGTCTTGGGATCGAACACGTAGTTGCCGATCAGCGGGTTGCGCTGGGCGCGGGCGTTGTCGGTGCGGCGGTAGCGGTGATCGCCGAAGTCGATCTCGAATTCGCCGGCCTTGACGTTGACGATGTCGAACAGATCGCCGAGCAGCGTGTCCTCGGTGCCGGGGACGCTGCGCATCAGCATGTAGCCTTCGTGACCCTGCAACGAGCTGGGGTGCGGCGGGCTGGAGAGGTAGATGTCGAAGTAGACTTCCAGCGCGCCGTCGTACAGATCGGCCAGCCCCTCGATGCTGCCCCAGGCGGTCTGGAAGCCGAGGTCCAGCGCGCCGGGTTCCGACATGCCGCCGATCTCGACATCGCTCTGGTTCAGGTACTGGAGTCGGCCGGCAGTGTTCAGGCCCATGTACAGGTCGATGGGTCCGGCCTGGCCGATCTGGACGTTCATCTCGTCGAGCTTGCCGTGCTCCATCCAGTTCTCGTTGCGCACGCGCTCCCAGCCGGGCTTGAAGGTCGAGGTATCGAGCATCAGGCCGTCCTGGCTGGCCAGGGCGTCGGCAGCGCGCTGCTGTTCCTGCTTGGTCTCGGCGAGCTGCTGCTCGATCACGTCGAGCCGTTGGCGCAGCGCCTCGATCTCGGCGTTGTCTTCCTGGGCGAGCGCCGGCAGGGCCGTCGCGCCGATCACCGATGCGGTGACAAGGGTTTTGATCCAAGGAATCCTGTTCGTCATCGTAGCCGTCCTTTCCATTCCGTTGCCCGGTGGCTGGCGGGGGAGCTCGGGCCACACACCCGAGCGATGGCGACCAGCGGGCGTTGGAGCCGTGGGCTGGAAGCGTGGCTCAAGGATCGGTGAGCGCAGCCGCGACCGGTATCCCCGGAAGCGGGGATTCGGCTACCGGAAAATGGGGAGAAGCCGCACTGGCAAATGGGGAGGATGGGAGGATGCAGGGGGCATACCGGAGCCGGGCCGGGCTCCTTGCGTCGCGGTGTGCCCCAACCCCGGGCGTGGCAGCCCGCTCCGGGGCTCTTGCCGGCTTCACGGATCGATGCCGGTCAGCCCTTCGCGGATGGCATACTTGGTCAGCTCCGCGATGCCGTGGAGGTTGAGCTTGTTCATGATCTGCCGGCGGTGCGTGTCGACGGTGGCGACCGACAGGTGCAACTGCAGCGCGATCTGCTTGGAGGTCATGCCCTCGGCCAGCAGTTGCAGCACCTCGCGCTCGCGATCGGTCAGCGCTTCGCTGGCGGCCTTGTCGGTGGGGAATTGGCGCTTGCGATAGCTGTCCACGAGCACCTGCGCCACGTCCGGGCTCAGATAGGTCTGCCCCTTGTTCACCGCCTCCAGCGCGCGGTAAAGCTCTTGCGCCGCGGAGTTCTTCACCAGGTAACCCACCGCGCCGGCTTCGAGCATCGTCAGCGCGTAACGCCGGTCGGCATGCACCGACAGCGCCAGCACCTTCGTCCTGGGATGGTCGCGCAGAATCTGCTTGGTCGCCTCGATGCCGTTGAGGCCGGGCATGGTCACGTCCATGATGACCACGTCCGGCTTCAGCTCCGCCGCCAGCGCCACCGCCGCGCGGCCGTCCTCCGCCTCGCCCACCACCTCGGTCTGCTGATGCTTCTCGAGCAGGGCGCGCAAACCTTCGCGCATCATCTGTCGGTCATCAGCCAGTAACACGCGCATCGCCATCGGTGGCACTCGCTTTCTCTTCCATGGGTTGTTCCGTTGCGCCAGGCAGGGGGACGGTGATGCAGACGCGCGTGCCGCGGCCCGGTGCGGCGTCGATGTTGACCGCGCCGCCCACGCGCTCGATCTGCTCGTAGATGCTCAGCAAGCCGAAGCCCGCCTCCGACGCCCTGCGCCGCCGGGTCGCGGCCAGGTCAAAGCCGATGCCGTCGTCCGCCACTTCGATCCGCAAGCCCTCGGCCGTGCAGTCCAGCCGCACCGTTGCCTGCGCCACCTGCGCGTGCTTGACCGCGTTCATCAGCAATTCACGTACACTGCGGAACAGCAGCGCCGCCAGTTCATCGTCCAGCGAAGGCAGCGGCTCGGCTTCCACCGCCACCTCGAAGCAGTGCTCCTCGCGCATCTGGTCCGCCAGCCACAGGACCGCCGCCTTCAGGCCCAGATCATAAAGCACCGGTGGGCTCAGCTCGAACGTCAAGCTGCGCGTGTCATCCACCGCGTGCTGCACCAGCGCGATGCAACTGCTCAACTCGTCCGCAGCCGGCCCGGTGATGTGCGGCTGCAACCCGCCGAGCTTGATCTGGCACAGCGCCAGCGCCTGGCCGATCCGGTCGTGCAGTTCCACCGCGATCTGCCGCCGCTCGCGCTGCTCGGCCTTGACCGATTCAAAGGCGAGTTGGCGCAGTTGCTCCTGGTAGCGCGCCAGCGATGCTTCGGCTTCCTTGCGCTCGCTGATGTCGGTGATGAAGCTCATCACGCGCATCTGTTCGCCGTCGCGCACGTGCGAGAGGCTGATCTCGACGGGAAACTCGCTGCCGTCCTTGCGGCAGGCGAGCAAGTCCATGCCGCGCCCCATCGGCCGGTTGCGCGGTTGGCTCATGTACGCGGCGCGGTGCTGGACGTGGCGCTCGCGCGCCGACGGTGGGATGAGCAGCTCGATGGGCTGGCCGATCATCTGCTCGCGCCGGTAGCCGAACATCGTCTCCGCCGCGGCGTTGGCGCGGACGATGTGGCCTTGCTCCTCGGCGATGATGATCGCTTCGGAGGCCGACTCGAACAGCTCGCCGAAGGTCCTGTCGATCCGCTGCCGCGCGCGTTCGGCCGCCTGGTGCCGTTCGCTGAACCAGGAAAGCAGCAGGCACGCGAGTGCGAACAGGCCGAGCCGACCGGCGTTGTAGCCGTCCAGCAGCAGCCCCCGGTCGGTGTCGAGCAGAATCACGTACAGCGCGGCCACGGAGCCCGCGGTCGCGGTTAGCCCCGGGCGCAAGCCGCCGTACCACGTGCTGACCGCCACCGCCACGAGGAAGAACAGCAGCGGGTTGTGCTCCATCAGGGGCCAGCACAGCCACGTCAGCACCACCGCCCCGACCACGCCCGCCAGCGCGCCCAGGTGCGGCAACAGGGATGGGCGAGCGGAGCGCCCCAACGTGCGTAAGCCGGTGTATTGGGAGGTCATGACATGCGTGAAGCCGCACCAACGCGAATGCCCCCCGTCGGCCGAAACAGGCCCCAGGTCCCATCATAACCGCTCTCACCCGCTCGTCCGCGCCCTCGTCAGGCGGTGGTAGTGGGATGCTTTGGGTGCCACGGCTTGACCCGAAGGGCAAGCCGTGGCTCTTCCGGCGCTCGCACGGCTTACCGCTTCGCGGATAAGCCGTGGCACCCGTCAAAGTAGACCACCACTCCGGGTCGCGCGGTGCCCCGGTGCCGGACGATCAGAAGACGTGCTCGTCCGTGCCGGCCGGCGGCAGGGCCAGCCAGTGCGGTTGTGCGAGTCGTTCGAATGCGTTGCGATCGAGACGCAGCCACGTGTCGGTCCGGCCGGCGACACAGAAGAACACCTTCGCCGGCGCCAGTTCGTCGCTGATGTATACCGGCACGCCGTAAAGCTCGCCGCACGGCGGGACGGCCTCGGGCTCGCAGTCCGGGAACAGGTGCCGAATCTCCGCTTCACTGGCGAGGCGAATCCGCCGGCCGGTGTTGCGCTGGTTCAGCAGGCCGATCGCCGGTGGCTGGCCGGTCGGCAGCACGAGCAACGCGTACTGCTCGCCGATCGCCAGCACCCAGGCGGTCACCGGCACCGCCCCGTCCTCGTCATCGGCCAGTGTCGGTGGAACCCCCCCCGAGCCCGCCGGCTGCTCCATTACCTCGTGTGCGATGTGATGCTCCTGGAGGAACAGGTGCAACCGTTCGGCGATCATGGACGTTGGCATGGCGCAGCCCTTCACGGCCTTACTTCAAGGCCTTCACCCGACCTGGCGGCTGCCGCGGGGGGAACCGCGAATTCCTGAACGGCCGGCGACGGGCTTGCGTTGGTGATCATGGCGTCCTTCGCCTTGGCTGTCGGTCTTCCGCCGGGTCGACCCACCGGTGGCGGCAATCGGCCGAACACAGCCTCGCATGGCGCAGCACGCCGCACCATCCACAGAATCAGGGATTCTGGCGGTCAACAAATATGGAGGGGCATGGCCGTTGGACGGGGGCGAGGGGCAACGCCCGAGTCGCACGGGCGAGCCACACCACCGGAACTGAAGCAGTCCACGCCCTGCCACCCACCCGGTTCCGTCAGGCCGCCTGCTTCCGCGCGGGGATGGTGGGCAGGTCGGCCGCCTGCCACGCGGTCATACCGCCGAGCACGTTCATGACATGCGCATCGCCGCGGCCCTTGAGCAGGGAAGCGGCGATCGAGGCGCGGTAGCCGCTGCCGCAGACGACCGCGACCGGCTGATCGGCGGGCACCTCGTCCAGGCGGTTCGGCAGTTCACCGCCATGGATGTGCAGTGCGCCGTCGATGTGGCCGGCGTTCCACTCCGCGTCGGTGCGCACGTCCAGCACCAGCGGCGCATCGCTTGGGCGCTCGAGCCGGTGGTGCAGCTCGTGGACCGAGACCGGTTCGAGCCGGGCGACTCGTTCGCCGGCGGTTTCCCATGCGGTCATGCCGTCCTTGAGGTAACCGTTGATTCGTTCCAGGCCGATGCGGATCAGGTGGCGCGTCGCGTCGCGCACGTCGTCGGCGTGGTCGGCGACGAGGACCATCGGTCGGTCATGCGGCAGGATCCAGCCGGCCCAGGTGGGGAAGCTGCCTTCCAGCGCGATGTTGATCGCGCCGGGAATGTGAGCCGCGGCGAACGCTTCTTTCGAGCGAATGTCCAGCACGAGGTGCGTGTCGAGACGCTCGCGCACGTCGTCGACGCGCAGCGCGCGCTGGCCGGGCAGGTCACGGCCGATCGATTCCGGTCCCACGGCGTTGATGCGCTTCATGCGTTTGAAGTAGGCCGGGGCCTGGGGCATGTTCTCCAGCAGCGCCTGCGTCCACTGCTGTTCGGGCTGTTGTTGCAGGGCGGGGCTGTGCCGGCGCTCGTAGCCGAGCGTGGAGGCGAGGCGCGAGCCGATCGCCTTGCCGCACAGCGAGCCGGGGCCGTGGCCGGGATAGACCTCCACGTGGTCCGGCAGGCCGGCGAGGCGCTCGAACACGCTCCGGTAGAGCTGATGCGCGAGTTGCTGCTGCGCTTCGGCGCCGAGCAGGTCCGGTCGGCCGACATCGCCGACGAAGAGGAAGTCGCCGGTGAACAGCAGCCACGGGTCCTCCGTGCTGCGCGAGGCGTCGTAGAGTGCCCAACTGATGTGCTCGGGCGTGTGGCCGGGGGTGTGCATTGCTTGCAGGTGAAGCCGGCCGAGCGTGACGACATCGCCGTCCTGCACGACATGGTCGGCATAGGGCGGCGTCCATTCATCGCCCCCAAGGCCGGAGCAATGGATCGTCGGCTCGCCGTTCAACCGCTGTTTCAGTTCCACCGAGCCGCTGACGAAGTCGGCGTGTACGTGCGTTTCGAGAATGTGCGCGATCGTCAGGCCGTGCTCGTCGGCGATGCGCAGGTATTCGTCCACGTCGCGCGTCGGATCAATCACCGCCGCCTGTCCCGACTTCTCGTCGCCGACGAGATAAGACATGATCGAAAGGCCCGGCACGAACCGTTGATGGAAGAACATGGATGCTCCCTTTTCTTGCAAACCTCGGTAAACGCGAGCGTGATGGGCGGTGGAGATCACCGATTCACTGGTGAGCGCTTCACGTCGGGCACACGTCCGCCTCTTGCTTCGGTCCGTTGCGCTTCGACCCGCGCCGGTTCCACGGCATCCGCGCCAGCAGCATTCCCATGCCGCACGTGTCGGTGACGCCCGCGAACACCAGGCCGCCGCCGACGAACGCGGCGATCGCGTAGAGCAGTGGATGCACCAGCCAGCCGAGCACCACGCTCAGCAGCACCAGCGAACCCGCCGCGATGCGCACCTGTCGCTCCAACGACATCGTTCGCCGCCCGCGCTTCACCGGCAATCCGGCCGCGACCCATGCCTCCGTACCGCCTTCGACCACGTGGACCTGGTGCAAGCCGGCGCGGCGCAGCTTGCCCGCCGCCGTCGCCGCGCGCGAGCCGGTGCGGCAGAGCACGTACACCGCTTCACCCGCGCGGTCGCCGCGCTCCTGCGCGAACCGCTCGGGGTCCAGCTCATCAAGCGAAACCAACCGCGCGCCCTCGGCATGCTCCTGCTCGAACTCCGCGGGCGTGCGCACGTCGATCAACGTGGCATGCTCGTCCCGTTCAATCCGTTCCATCGCCTCGCGGGGCGAAACTTTCGTGATGTTCATGGTCGTTTCCTTTCTCGTCGCGCCGGCGCCGGCCTGCCGCCGGTGAGCACGCTCACCTGCTCTCGCAGATGGCGCTGCACACCGCCGCAGACGATGTCGCACAACTGGAAAATGCTCGGATCGTGGATGCGATAGATCGCCTCGGTGCCCCGGCGTTCGGCGCTGACCAGCCCGGCCTGGCGCAGCACGGCCAGGTGCTTGGACACCGATGCCTGGGCCAGCCCCAGTTCCCCGGCCAGGTCCGTCACGCGCCGCGGCCCCTCCCCGAGGCGCAGCACCAGGCGCAGGCGATTCTCATCGGCCAGCGCCTTGAGACGCTCGACGACCTGGGGGATCCATTCGCGAGGGAGGCGGCCAGGCATTCCTATCTTCCTATACAGGAATAAGTCAATACCGTTCCCGCTGCCGGCCGGTTCGGCGATCCACCCCGGAGGTGAGAGGTTTTCCCGTCGTCGCTCCCGCCGCTTACGAACCGGCCATCGCCCCTTCGACCAGCCAGCCCGCGCCGAACGCGGCCGCGCCGGCCAGACCGCCGACCAGCAGCATCTCCAGCCCGTTGCGCCAGGCCGATCGGCCGGTGACGAAGGTGCGCATCGCGCCGACGGTGAACATCGTCAAACCCGTCAGACCGACCGACAGCGCGAACGCATCCCGCACCGACAGGCCGAAGAAGAACGGCAGCAACGGCATCAGCCCGGCGCTGACGAACGAGCACCAGGTGACCCCCCCGTGCTTGGCCGCGTGCACCGTCTCGGGCCAGACCTCGTAGTCCCCGGCCAGCTTCGTCGCCTGTTCGGACTTGATGCCCAGGTAGTTGCCCGCCGCCATCGACAGTCCGTCGGCCGCGAGGTTGGCGAACCCGAGGATGAGGATTGTCGCAACGCTCAGGTCAGCCCCGCGCACGCCCGCCACGACGGCGAAGGTGGTCACGATGCCGTCGTTGGCGCCGTACACGATGTCACGGATGTAGTGCTCAGCGAAGCCGGCTTTGACTGGCCGCAGGAGAGACATAGTGGGCCCTTTCCTGAGAGAGCAACAAAAAGCGTGCAGGCGCGACGATGCGAAACGCGCATTTCAATTCCGCTGGACCGGCCAGCCTACACATTCGAGGCCGCCTCGGTGCGCAAGTCACGGTTTCCAAGCGCCGCGTGTCCCAGTTCCAACGCCTGACCCGGGGCACGGCCTTCGACCTCAGCCCCAGCTACCCCGGCGCAAATGCAAAGGGGCCCGCAATCCCCCGTCGGCTCCGGCCAGCCATCGCGACCCGGGGACCTGCTCGCCCGGCCGTCGATGATGGACCCCGTCTTGGTCCTCCGCTTCTCGTTGCAGGGAAAGTCCGAGACTCCAGACCTCTGGGCCTTGACAACGATGCGCGGCGATGATACGCTGCCAATAAGCAGATATAAAGGTTTATATATCTGTTTTATCGCCGTGCAGCAGCGCTCCGCGGCGAGGCTTCAGGGCGATTCGCAGGCATTCCCGCCTCGGCGGGTCTGCCTGAAACCCGCCCGCCGCCCCGCAGGCCCTCCCGCAGGTGGATGGGGGCGCGAGTGCGGAGCGAGATCCGCCAGGCGCCGCAAGCAAGAAGGAGTCACACCGTGAGCACCATGAACGTGGACATGAACCAGACCGTCGGTGAGTTGGTGGCCGAGCAGCCCGGCCGATCGCGCGTCTTCGAACGCTTCGGCATCGACTACTGCTGCGGCGGCAAGCGGACGCTGCGCGACGCCTGCCAGGAGAAGGGCCTGGATTGCCAGGATGTGCAGCGCGCCCTCGCGACGGTGACCGCTTCCAGCAATGCGCCGGTGGACTGGACCACGCGCCCGCTCACCGAGCTGGCCGACCACATCGAGCAGACGCACCATGCTTATCTGCGCCGCGAGCTGCCGCGCATCGGCCAGATGGTGCGCA
>JBMCXL010000007.1:0-23213 GCA_048621015.1 Phycisphaeraceae bacterium | reverse complement strand
CCCCTTCACCCTTTCTTCGATGAGTCGCGCTGGTGCGCGCGCCGGCGGGCCTGTGGGCTTGGCCAGGACAGGTTAAGTGCAGGGCGCAGCGGGAGATGAAATTGTTTTGAAAATGCGCTCGGATTTGCGCAGGTGGTGAGGGTGTTTGTGCGCACAAGGTGGGCCCACGGTCGGGAGACCGTGGGCTTTCGGGGGGCGGCGCGCAGGGGCGGTGACGATCTGATCGGTGCGGAAGTTGTCCTGATGATCGTTGGTGAGGGTGGCCGGGGCTGTTATTGACGAGGTCGCGCATCACGTAGAAGATGCGAGTCGGCGGCAACTCGTCACATCCGTCACCTACGCGTCGATGCCGCACCGGTGTCGACGCCTCGTTCTTTTCATGGAAGGATTCCGGCATGGGTCGATTTCCGAGCGTGGCAGCGCACCTGCGGGATTCCCCTCCGGTTCCCTGGCGCGCGGCTCTTCACGGCGAGCCAGCGGGCTGGCGGATGTTTCGTGGGGGGATGGGGAACGTGGCGCGGGTTGTGGCGTGCCTGTTGCCGATGGCGACGGTTGGCGTGGGCACGATCCATGCGGAGCCCGCGGAGAACGCCGACGCCGATCAGGAGGAGACTGTTCCACCCTTTGTTCCCGGGTCGTTCACGATTGCTGTCCTTCCGGACACGCAGTATTACCACCGCAACGAGACGAACCTGAAGCACTTCTTCAATCAGACGCAGTGGATCGCGGACCATGCGGAGAAGTACAACATCGCGTACGTGATCCATCTGGGCGATCTCACCCAGGACAACCTGCCGGAGGAATGGCAGAACTCGCGGGAAGCTTACGAGGTGCTGGACGAAGCGGGCATTCCCTATTCGATCACCTACGGCAACCACGATTACTACACGCGAAAAGGCGAAGATCAAAACCGCCCCTGCCTGGGCAACGAATACTTCACGACGGAGCAGTTCGCGACATGGCCGACCTACGGCGGTGTCATGGAAGAAGGAAAGATGGACAACAACTACCATCTTTTCGAGGTGAACGGCGTCGAGTTCATCATCATCAACCTCCGCTGGTCGCCGCCGGATGCGGCGGTGGCGTGGGCCGACGAGGTCCTGACGCGCCACGCTGACCGCAAGGCGATCTTCGTCACGCACGGCTACCTGTATTACGACAACACGCGTTACGATCGCCGGAACAAAGCGGGCCAGCAGAGATGGGCGCCGGGCAAGAACGACGGCGAGAGGCTCTGGCAAGAGCTTCTCAAGAAGCACGAGAACGTCGTCCTCGTTCTTTCGGGACACGTCCTGGGAGACGGGCAGGGGCGGCTGACCAGTACGGGTGAGCACGGGAACAAGGTCCACCAGATCCTGTCGAACTACCAGATGCTGCCGGAGGGAGGCCACGGGTTCCTGCGTCTGATGGAGTTCCTGCCGGACGGCAAGACGATCCAGGCCAAGTCTTATTCGCCTTCGCTCGATGAATACAAGACAGGGGCGCAGCACCAGTTCACGCTGGAGCTCGAGCCGTCGCTTTCGCTGACGCCGGCTGAGTGAGCGCAGCGCCTGCGCTTCATCGGAGGGGGCGGTTCGGGGTGGTGATGCGGGTTGTAGGGGCTGGGTTATCTAATCGCCGTGGCGTGAAGCTGTAACGATTGTTAAGCGAAGGGTCCGGTCGGCCGAAGATCGGCAGGGGGGATGGTTGAGATCCGCCACCTGCAGATGGACCGGATATGCTCCGCATTGACGTGCAGAAGGCCCGGCCGGGGATGAAGCTGGCGCTGGCGGTGCAGAATCCGCAGGCGCCGTCGCAAGTGCTGCTCAAGATCGGCTTCGAGTTGACGCCGCAGATCATCCGGCGGCTGATGGAGTATCGCATCCGCCACATCTGGGTGCGGTACCCGAGCCTTTCGTATCTCGAGCGCTACATCGACGCCGACGCCGTGCGCAGCCAGACCCAGGTGGTCACGCAGATCACCAACACGTTCGAGAAGCTCCAGAAGCAATCCAGCGCCAAGCTCGACTACGACGAGTACACCGAGGCGCTCCAGCAACTGGTCAATTACATCAGCACGCATCCGCAGTCGGCGGTCTTCCTGGGCGACCTGGCGGACAGCTCCGACGACCTGATGCGCCACAGCGCCGCGGTGACGTATCTGTCCTTGCTGATGGGCATGAAGCTGGAAGACTACCTGGTGCGCGAGCGGAGGCACGTCGAGCCGGGGCGCGCCAAGGAGGTGACCAACCTCGGCCTGGGCGCGATGCTTCACGACGTCGGCGTGACCCAGCTCGATCCGGCCGTGCGCCGACGCTTCAATCAGACGGGCGATGAAGGCGATGTGCAGTGGCAGGAGCATCCGGCGCTGGGGTTTCGGCTCGTGCGCGGGCAGGTCGATCCGTCCGCCGCCACGTGCGTGCTCAACCACCACCAGCGCTACGACGGCACGGGCTACGCCGGCGAGGAGTATCCGGCGCTGGCGGAGAAGCGCATTCACGTGTTCGCGCGTATCGTCGCGGTCGCGGACCACTTCGACCGCCTGCGCAGCCCCGCCAACCTGCCGCCGCAGCCGACCGTCTGGGTGCTCAACGCGATGCTGACCGAACCGTTGCACAGCAAGTTCGACCCCGAAGCGCTCAAGGCGTTGCTGGCGGTCGTGCCGCCGTATCCGCCCGGCTCGCTCGTGCGCCTCAGCGACGGCCAGCACGCGGTCGTGATCGATCACCACCCGCAGGATCCCTGCCGTCCTACCGTGCAGATCATCCCCGACCCGGTGGCGCTGGTCGAGGTCACCGATCCCCCCGCCGGTCCCACCATCGACCTCAGCACGCAGCAGGACCGGCTAAGCATCGTCGAGCACGAGGGCCACGACGTGCGCCCGTTCAACTTCGGCCCCCCCGACCTGGCCAAGGGGCTTACCCACGAATACGCCTGGACGTGAGGTGAAAAGCGGGCATGGGGCGGGTGTGATTCGCCGCCTCACGCGCGCTTGTGCTCCGCTCCTTCGCGGATCGCCTCGATCAGGTCATCCGCCGGTCCGCCCTTGGGCAGGTACGCCACCGCGCCGGCGGCGAGCATCGCCTCGGCCATCGCTTCGCGCTCGTGCATCGACAGCCCGATCACGCGCGCCTCGGGCATGCGCTCCTTGATGCGCCGCGTCGCCTCGATGCCGTTGAGCCGGGGCATCGTCACGTCCATCACCACCACGTCCGGCCGATGCGTCTCGGCCAGTTCCACCGCCGGCTCGCCGTCGTCGGCCTCGGCGATGATGCGAATGTCCGACTGCTGCTCCAGCATCGTGCGCAGGCCCGAGCGCACCACCTCGTGATCGTCGACCAGCAACACGCGGATGTGTCGGTGGCCGTCGTCCGCGGGCTTCGACTGGGGCTGCGCGCTCGGCGCGGCGGGCGCTTCCGAGGGGTGGTGACGGCCGTGATCGTGCTGCTGCGGCGCCGCGTCGACCTCGCCCCGGTCCTGGGCATGCCGCGGCGCGTGCAGGGCGATGGACGTTCCGAGCCCCGCCGCACTGTCGATCCGCACGCGGCCGCCCATCGCCTCGAAGCGCTCGCGGATGCCGAACAGGCCGAAGTGCTCCGCCTCGCGGTCCTCGTTCACCGCTTCCGGGTCGAAGCCCGCGCCCTGGTCGGTCACCGTCACGCACACCTCCTCGCCCGCGGGCTGCATCGTCACCCGCGCCGCATGCGTGTGGGCGTGCTTGACCACGTTCAGCAGCAGCTCGCTCACCGCCTGGAACAGGAACACCTTCACCGCCTCGTCCTCCGGCTCGGCGTCCTCGGCGGCGTGCACGTCGATCACCAACCCGTACTTGCTGCGCATGCGCGGCACCAGCCAGTGCAGCGCCGCGCCCAGGCCGGCGTCGTAAAGCACCGGCGGGCTCAACTCATGGCTGAGTGTGCGCGAGCTTTCGATCGCTTCGTTGAGCAGCGTCGAGGCTTCCGCGACCGCGTGCGGCACGTCCTGCGCGCTGAGCGTTTCCAGCATGCCGAGCTGCATCTTGACGCCCACCAGCAACTGCTGGAGATGATCGTGCAGCGTCTGCGCCAGCCGCCGCCGTTCGCGCTGCTCCGCCTGGGTGAGCTGGGTCGCCAGCGCGCGCAACTGCGCGGCGCGCTGCTCGGCTTCGGCGGTGCGCTCGGCCACGCGCTGCTCCAGCGTCCGGTTCAGCTCCGCCAGCTTTCTCTCCGCGCGATCGCGCTCCGCCAGCTCGCGCTGCGCATCGCGGTACAGCCGCGCGTTGTCCACCGCCAGTCCCGTGAGGTGCGCCAACTCCTCCGCCAGGGAAAGATCGTCCCGGCTGTACCGTCGGCCCGATGCGTCGCTGACGAAGGTGATCGCCCCCTCCAGGCGACCACGCGCCCGCATCGGCACCGACATGAGCGAGCGCATCCCCAGCGCCCGCAGCTCGTGCAGATGCGCCTTGTCCTGCGCCACCTGCTTCAGAAACAGCTCGTCCACCTCGGGCACCCATTCCGGCTCACCCGTGCGCAGCGCCGCGGCCACACACCGGTTGCCATCCAGGCGCACCGGATACCGTCGCAGCATCCACGTCAAGTGCGCCTGCGTCGCCGCGTCGCGGTGCACCACCGCCAGCGGCCGCAGGCCGTTCGCGTCGTCGCGCATGTGCAGCGTGCACCAGTCGGCCAGCCGCGGCACCGCCAGCTTCGCCACCGCCCGGAGCATCGCCTCGTAGTCCAGCGACGATGCCAGCGTTTCGCTCGCCTCGGCGAGAAAGCGCGCGTTGGTCTCGGCCCGCCGACGCGCCGTGATGTCGTGGAACGTCGCCACCGCCGCCACGATCCGTCCCGATCCGTCGCGCACCGGCGCGGCGCTGGCGCTCATCGTGCGCCGCTCGCCGTCCGGCAGGAAATGCGCCATCTCCTCGTCGATCACGATCTCTCCCTCGCACAGCGCCCGCGCCAGCGGCCACTGCTCCCGGGCGTACGGTCGGCCGTCGGGATAGAACGCCCGGAAGTCCGGCCGATCCAGCGGCCGCACCGCGTCCGAGGCACGCAGCCCGGTGATCGCCTCCACCTGCGTATTGCGGAACAGCTCCCGGCCGCTGGGCGCCTCAATGATCATCACCCCCGCGGGAATCTGCTCGATCACCTGGGTCAGCAGCGCGCGCTCCGCCTGGACCTGGTCGAACGAGCGTTGCTGGGCCTGTTGTGCGTGCCGGCGCTCGCCGATGTCGTCGACGATGCCGAGCAACTGCTGCAACGCTCCCGCCGGGTCGCGCAGCGCCGAGAGGGTCAGCCGCGCCCAGACGAGCTGCCCGTCCTTGCGCACGTAGCGCTTCTCGATCTCGTACGAGTCGCGCTGGCCGGCGACCAATTCCTGGAGGTGCGCACTGTCGGTCGCCAGGTCGTCCGGGTGCGTGATCTTCGCCACCACGTCATCCAGCGCCAGCAGTTCCGCCGTGCTGTAGCCGAGCATCTGGCAGAATCGCTTGTTGACCCGCGTGACCTCCGCCTCGGGCGTCAGCAGCACGATCCCCACGGGTGCCTGCTCGAACACCGCGCGGAACCGCTGCTCGCTCTCCCGCAGCGGGCCGGTCGCCACCGCCGCGCCGGCCGCTTCCGAAGGAAGCGTCTTGCCCGACTGCGCTCTGGAGTCACCCGGTCCTGCCATGCGCCTAAGCCCGGATCTCAAGGCATGCACCGATCAGCGGCCGCACACTTACTGTGCGCCCCATTCGACCATGATATGCCGCTTCCCCCTTGCCATGCGAACCCCTCCTGGCCGGCACCAGGGATCGAAGAGGGAGTCCACGACCGGCGGTTGCCGGTGCTACAATTCCGCACCAGCCGCATCGAGTGGATACCATGAAACGACCGGCCAGACGATCGACCAACGCACAGGGGACCGAGCGTCCGCGCGCCTTGGCAATTGGGGTCTTCACCATGATAGGTATGCTCGGTTTCGCAGCCTTGTTCGGCGCTTCCTGCGACAATGCCTCGAACTGGGCCACGCAGGAGGCTGCCAAGCGCGTTCCTGCGCCGGAGCGGACGATCGCTGCCGATGACGACCGTGGCGAGGCGGTCTTCGCCGGCGGCTGCTTCTGGTGCGTCGAGGCGGTGTTCGAGCGCATCGCCGGGGTCAGGGAGGTCGTCTCCGGGTACGCCGGAGGCAAAGCCGACACCGCCGACTACGACGCCGTCTCCAGCGGTGCCACCAATCACGCCGAGGTCGTGTGCATCACCTACGAGCCGCAGCAGGTCCGCTACGACCAGCTCCTGCACGTCTTCTTCGCCACACACGACCCGACCCAGAAAGACCGCCAGGGCCCGGACGTCGGCAAGCAGTACCGCTCCGCCGTCTTCTACGCCGACGAGCACCAGCGACGCGTCGCCGAGGCGTACATCGCCCAGCTCAACGACGCCAACGCGCTCGGCAAGCCGATCGTCACCACCCTTGAACCGCTCGAGGCGTTCTACCCCGCTGAAGACTACCACCAGGACTTTGTCGAGAAGCACCCTCGCCACCCCTACGTCCAGCAGTGGGCCGTCCCCAAGCTCCACAAGCTCGAAAAGCAGTTCGACGCCCACCTCAAACCCGACTGACGCGGATTCCACTTGAAGCTCGTGTGTCCCGCAGAGGTCGTCACGGCTTCGAGGCGATTTCACAGCCGCGCCGCACCCCGATCGCGCACGCGATCGTCAACCCCCCTCCCTCGCAGGGAGGGGCTGGGGGAGGGTCGGACGTCCTGCAACCATGTGCGCCGCATTCGCGTGATGGCGACACCACGTAGCCCCGCGCTTCACCCTCCCCTTGCCCCTCCCTCAAGGGAGGGGGGTTGAGTGGGGTGAGACAAGCTCTTATGCGCGAAGCGGTAAGCCGTACGGACGACCGGAAGAGCACTGTCAAAGTATCCACTACCTGCGTATGGGCCGATCCGCGATCCGCGGGGGCGGCCGGGCCGTGCCCCTATTGCCACGGGAGCGTGAAGCCGAGCGCTTGTGCGACATCGTGGAGCTGGCGCTGGTGTCGGTCGCTGAGGGGGACGCCGTCGCGGCGGTAGGTCTGTTCGCGTTCGATCTCGATCGCGCCGGGCAGGTACGCGCCTTCGGTGCCGGGGACGGGCCGGAGCTGGCGGACGCGGCGGGCGTAGTCGTCCATCTCGCGTTTGAATTGGTCGCGGTCGATGAACAGGCCGGGGTCGAACACGAAGAGCAGGGCGCCCTGGTGGGCGCGGGGCCAGCGAGGCGTGGTGTCGCCGACGTCGACGGGCAGTCCGGTGAGCAGGCCGCCCCACGCCTGGCAGATGGTGCCGAAGCCGATGAGGCGCAGGATGATGCTGGGCACGTGCTTTTCGAGATTGCGGCGTGGGCGGCTGGGGTGAAGGCCGTGCATCACACCGCAGTCGAGCACGAGCGGGCGCTCGTCGCCGGCGGGCGCGGCGAAGGACATCGGCGAAGCGCCCGCCGCCTGGTACACGTTTTCGCCGGGCTTGAGGGTGAGCTGCACGCCCGAGGTGGCGAAGGCGCAGAGGTCGGCGGCGGCGGCGAGGCGCGGGTAAATGCCCGCCGCGCCGATGTGGCCATGGTGCCGTGTCACGACCATGGCCATGCCCTGTGCCTTGGCTTTCTCGATCGCGCGTTGCGTGCCGTCGTGGAACGGCCCGTAGCCGAGCCCGCCGTCGCCGTCGATGAGCAGGCTGTTGGCGGTTTCGTTGACGATGCGCACGTTGGGCTGGGGATTGACGGTGCCGGTCTGGATTTCGTGGACGTAGCGCGGGATCTGCTGGGTGCCGTGGCTGAGCCCGCCGCGCAGGTCGTTGGTGGCCAGGAGCCGGGCGACCAGGGCGGCGCTGTCCTCGGGCACGTCGACGCGCTGGAGCGCTTCGCGGGCGAAGGTGTACAGGTCGTCATAGGAGACGCGAACGGCGCTGGCGGTCGGCTGCTTCACGGAACTTCACTCCGGTGGGACGCGAAAACGGTGCGATCGACGCGCCAGCAGTTATAGCCCTCGATGGCCGCGAGCGAAAGCGGGGGCGGGGGGGGCTGTCGGGTTTTGCATCCAGGCGCGGCAAGGCGTGTTATCATCGGCCGCACGCGAACGATACATCCGCAATCGCGATCCAATGGAGCCCACCCGATGTCAGAGATGGAATACCGCTACCTCGGGCGCACCGGCGTGCGCGTCAGCCCGCTGTGTCTGGGCACGATGACATACGGCAGCCGCACGGAGCCCGAGGGCGCTTATCGCATCGTCGACCGCGCGCTGGACGCCGGCGTCAACTTCATCGACACCGCCAACGTCTACGTCAACGGCCGCAGCGAGGAGGTTGTCGGCGAAGCGCTCAAGCGCAACGGCCACCGCGACTGGATCGTGCTCGCCACCAAGTGCCACGGCAACATGCACAAGGACCCAGGCGAAGGCGGTGATGCCACCCAGCGCTTGCGCGCCAGGCTCAACCCGAACCGCTGGGGCAACGCGCGCCGGCAGATCATCGAGCAGTGCAACGCGTCGCTGAAGCGCCTCCAGACCGATCACATCGATCTCTATCAGATCCATCGTCCGCACCCGGAAGCCGCCATCGACGAGACGCTGCGCGCGCTGGACGATCTGGTGCGCCAGGGCAAGGTGCTCTACATCGGCTGCTCGACGTTCGCGGCGTGGCAGGTGGTCGAGTCGCTGTGGGCATCGGAGCGCTACGGGCTGAACCGCTTCGTCACCGAGCAGCCGCCGTACCACCTGCTCGATCGGCGCATCGAGCGCGAGCTGATCCCGATGGCGCAGACCTACGGCTTCGGACTCATTCCGTGGTCACCTCTGGCCGGCGGATTCCTCAGCGGCAAGTACCGGCGCGGCGGCGACGGCCCGGCCGATGCACGTTTCACCATGCGCCGCCAGCAGGGCGGATCGGTCGCGCTGCTCGAATCCGACACGGCGTTCGACATCGTCGAAGGCCTCCACCGCATTGCCGACCGCAAGGGCTGCACGCTCAGCCAGCTCGCGCTGGCGTGGTGCATGAATCAGCCGGGCATCACCAGCCCGATCATCGGCCCGCGCACGATGGAGCAGCTCGAAGACAACATCGGTGCCGTCGATGTCGAATTGACCGATGAAGATCGCGAGCAGATCGACGCGCTCTGCCCGCCCGGCGGCGTGACGGTGCCGTTCTACCAGGCGAGCTTCGGCCCGCATCCGCACCGGTTCTGAGCGCACCGCACCATCGACAACCACGCCCCCGTTTAGCGCGCGGGCCGAAGGCCCGCCGTGTGGTTGTCGTGCGCTGTGACAGACAGTTGGCGGGCCTTCGGCCCGCGCGCTAAACAGGATGGCGCATCACTTTCGCCGCGCTCACCGATCGAACTGCGCGTCGAACGCGATCTCCGACTTGCTGAAGTCGATGCTGTGGCAGAACTCCGCCGCCTCGGTGGCGCCCGCTTCGCGGTCCATGCGGCTGTCTTCCCATTCGACGCTGAGCGGGCCCTGGTAGCCGATGTCGTTCAGCGCCACGATGATCGATTCGAAGTCGATGTCGCCGCGGCCGACCGAGCGGAAGTCCCAGTAGCGCCGATGATCCGCGAAATCGGTGTGCCCGCCGAATACGCCCGCCTCTCCGGTGCCCCGGCCCCACCACACGTCCTTCATGTGTACGTGGTTGATGCGGTCGGCGAAGTGGTAGATGAACTTCACGTAATCGACGTGCTGGTAGCCGAAGTGCGACGGGTCGAAGTTGAACCCGAAGCGCTTGTGGCCGCTGAGCGCCTTCACCGCGCGGTCGCTCGATGCGATGTCGAAAGCGATCTCGGTCGGGTGCGCTTCGAGGCCGAAGTTGACGTCGAGCTTGTCGAACTCGTCGAGGATCGGCTTCCAGCGCTTGGCGAAATCGTCGAAGCCCTTTTGCCAGTAATCCTGGCTGGTGGGGGGGAAGGCGTAGAGGCTGTGCCAGATCGGTGAGCCGGTGAAGCCGTTGACGACCGCGGGCTTGACGCCCCAGGTGTTCTGGTCCGGCTTGGCGTCCATGAACTTGCGCGCGGCCTTGGCGGTGTCGATCATGCGCTGCGCCGCGCGCTTCCGCACGCCTTCGGGGTCACCGTCGCCCCAGACCTCCGGCGGCAGGATCTCCTTGTGGCGCTCGTCGATCAGGTCGCAGGTCGCCTGGCCGACCAGGTGATTGGAGATCGCCTGACAGTCCAGGCCATGGTCGCGCAGGATCTCCCAGCGCTGCTCGACGTAACGGTCGTCGGCCAGCGCCTTGTCCACCTCGAAATGATCGCCCCAGCAGGCGAGCTCCAGGCCGTCGTAACCGAACTCGCTCGCCTTGCCGCACATCGTCTCGAACGGCAGGTCGGCCCACTGACCGGTGAAGAGTGTGATGAGTCGTGCCATGGTGTTGTTCCTCCCTCTGGTGACTTGTGATGTTGCTTCCCGGCGAGGCGATAGTGTCGGCCGACGCGCCGCACTTCGCAAGTGCGGCGATCTCAACCCCCCTCCCTTGAGGGAGGGGCAGGGGAGGGTGAGGCGTTCGTTGACCTGTGCGTCATCATCACGCGCATCAGCGCTCACGGTCGCAGAGCGCACGACCCTCCCCCAACCCCTCCCTGAGAGGGAGGGGAGTTGAGAAGGCCGATTTTCTATTCCGTCTTGCCCGCCAGCGCCTCCATCCGCTCGCGCAGCTCCGCCAGCACCTGCTCGTGCGGCTGGTCCGGGTCCACGCGGTATGGCTCCCCGAACGTCACGCGCGATCGGCTCGGCTGCAGGAAGTGCCACAACATGTTCCGCCGCCGCGGCGTGCCTTCGATCCACACCGGCACGACCCACGCGCCGCTGCGCTGCGCGATCATCGAAATCCCCGGATGCAGTTTGCCCAGCTCGCGATGCGCGCGCTGCAACCCGCCCTCCGGAAAGAAGCCGACCACCTTGCCCTCTTTCAGCGTCTGCACCACCTGTCGAATGCGCGCCCGATCGCCCGCGCCGCGCTCCAGGCTGATCGGCTCGATCACGCGCCACACCCAGTTCAACACGCGGAACTGATAGCTCTTGAGCATCACCCAATGCACCACGCGCGGACACGCCGCCTGGATCAGCAGCGGGTCCAGCCCGGTCGTGTGATTGCTCGCGAGGATCACCGCGCCCTCGCGCGGAATGTTGGCGCGCCCTTCCCATTGCAGGCGATGCCACACCAGCGCGTAAAGTCGATCGAGTCGCCAGAGCCGGTTGGCCGCGCTCTCGGCCATCGGCCCGCGCCGCAGATGTCGCACCAGCCCGACAACGCCCACGCCCGTCAGCGCCGGCCCGAGCACCAGCATCACCGTGATGATCGTCCGGTCCGCTTCCGGCAACTGCCAGATGAGAAAGTACGTCGTCACGCTGAAGATCACGTTCGCCATCGAGTTCAGCCCCATGATGCGCCCGCGCACGTAGTTGGGGCTGATCGACTGGAGCATCGTGATGATCGTGATGATCGCCACGTTCCCCGCCATGCCGAGCAGAAACGTCGCGGCATACGTCACCGCCATCACCGGCACGGCTGCGAGCACGAGCACCATGGCCCCGGCGAAGGTCACCGCCGCCATCGTCACGCCCGTCGACTCGCGCCGCGTGCGCAGTAGGGTGACAAGCCCCGCACCCACGAGCATGCCCGCGCCGAGAGTCGCGCTGGTGTTCCCGAACATGTCCAACAGCGCATTCCCCGCCAGGTCGTGATGCGTGCGGCCGAGGCCCATCAGTCCGCTGGAAACCACCGCCGCCGACGACCAGATCATCAGGTTCAGGCCGATCAGGATCAGCACGCGCCGATGCCGCAGCGCATAACGCAGTGCCTGAAGCAGCGAGCGGTGCGACTGCGCTTCGCGCGCTTCGACATCCAATGGGCGCAGGAACGCGAAGAAGCTGCCCGAGATGAGATAGAACAGTGCGCCGAGCAGCAACCCGTGGCGCACCGTGCCCGCCATCTGCGGATTGATCAGTTCCTTGCCGACCAGCAGGCCCATCATCGAGGCGACGACGGTGAGCACGAGGATCACGGCGTTGGCGGCCTGGAGCTGCGGGCGCGGGATGATCTGGGGGATGATCGCGTTGCGTGTCGGGTTGAACGTGGCCGCAAAGCAGCCGATCAATCCCAGCGCGACGTACACTTTCCAGTAGACCGGCACCTCGAAGCCGGCGACGGTGAACCAGACCAGCTCCGGGTCGATCTCCGCCGTGCCGGTCGCCTCGGCCAGCAGGAAGTAGCTGGTCAGCAGGATCAGCCCGCGCGCCTCGTCGCAGCTCAGCAGCAGCCACTTGCGCGGGAGATGGTCCGCCAGCCACCCACCGAGCACGCTGACGAAGATGTAGGGCAGGAAGAACCAGAACTGCGTCGAGGCCTGGATCGCCGTGGAGCGCATCGTCCCTTCCGCCAGGCCGCCGAGCAGCGCCAGCGCCGCGAGCATGATCATGCGATCGCCGAACCCGCTGGCGGCCGTGGAGGTCCACATCAGCGTGAAGTTCAGGTTGCGCCACAGCGGGATGCGGCGCGGCGAGGATGTCGGCGGCGACGCCATGGCCGCTAAGGATAGCAGCGCGCCGAACCCTCTCCTGCCGGGAGAGGGTGCCGAGCCGGGAATGCTGATTCGCGAGCAGGGGTGAACGAGGCGGGTGAGGGGATCACCGTCTACCGGGTGTGTCCCTCGCGCAGCAGCAGTCAATGGTCGCAGCCAGTCCCCTCGCCCAGAGGAGAGGGGCCACGCGCCGGCTGCGCCGGCGGTGGAGAAAACGGCCACGGGTCTTTTCGCGCTGGCCGCGCCGGATATGATGCGATGAGGGAGTCAGCAGCACCTATCGCGACGAGGACCCGCCATGGGCCGACACGAACCTTCGCTGTGGTTGAGCAGTCAGTTGAACGCATTGCTGCGCGACGCGATGCAACGCAATTTCGGCCGGTGCTCGCCGACCGACACGTGGGCGCCGTCGGTGAACGTCTACCAGTTGCGCGGCCGGCTGGAGGTCTGCGTGGACCTGGCCGGCGTGCAGCGCGAATCGATGGACGTCCGCGTCGAGCCGGGGCGCCTCATCATCCGCGGCGTGCGCCAGGCGCCCGAGCCCAGCGACCGCGAGGGCGGGCCGATGCGTATCGTCGGCATGGAGATCGACTACGGCCCGTTCCATCGCGAGATCACGCTGCCCGAGCAGGTTCGCCTCGAACACGTGCAGAGCAGTTACGCCGACGGCCTGCTCTGGATCACACTGCCGATGAAGACGAATGATTGAACGCCAAGACGCCAGGAAAGATAAGGATGCCCGAGAAACCACGGAATCATCCTCAAAGCCCACGGATGAGCGAGTCCGCGAGCGGTTCCGTGGGGTTTCCGGCGATTGACTTCGCGCCCTGGCGTTCATCCACAAGCCTGTAAAACAATCCAACACCCCCAAGGCGACGGGAAAGATCAACGTGACCGACACGAACGACGAAAAAAGCGCGTGGTCCGCCTGGGCGCGGGCGCAACAGGACGAGGATGAATCCGGCGAGTCGGGCGCGGCCACGATGGCTGTCGGCGACGCCGCCTCCGCCGAGCAACTCGTGCAGCGCCAGCAGCAGCCGCCGATCCCCAGCATCCTCCCCGTGCTGCCGATCCGCGGGCTGGTGATGTTCCCCGGCACGGTCATGCCGCTGGCGATCGGCCGGCCGAACACGCGCCGCCTGCTCGACGAGTCGCTGCCGCATTCCAAGGTCCTCGCCTTCTTCACGCAGCGCGACGAGCAACTGGAGGAGCCCGGCCTCGACGACCTCTACGACATCGGCGTCGCGGGCATGGTCCTCAAGCTGC
The DNA here is from genome assembly GCA_048621015.1 of Phycisphaeraceae bacterium. Lineage (GTDB taxonomy): Bacteria > Planctomycetota > Phycisphaerae > Phycisphaerales > Phycisphaeraceae > JBMCXL01. The sequence continues at coordinate 9,453 of JBMCXL010000007.1, read as the reverse complement.
TGCGCCAGCCCGACGAGAGCGTGCAGATCATCGTGCACGGCCTGCAGCGCATCCGCATCAAGCGCGTGCTCCAGCAAAAGCCTTACCTCCGCGCCGAGATCGAGCCGCTCGAGGAGAAGCCCGGCAGCGGCAAGTCGTTCGAGGCCGCCGTGAATCAACTGCGCGACCAGGCGCGCCAGCTCATCGAGGCCAGCCCCGACGTGCCCGACCAGGCGCAGACCGTGGTCATGAACATCGAGGCGCCGGCCAACCTCGCCGACTTCCTCGCGGCCAACCTCAACCTCGAAATCCCCCAGAAACAGACGATCCTCGAACAGCTCGACGTCAAGCAGCGCATCCTCGCCGTGCACGGCCACGTCGCGCGCCAGCTCGAGATGGCGCGCCTCCAGCAGAAGATCCAGCAGGACGTGCAAAGCACCTTCAGCGAGTCGCAGCGCCGCGCGTTCCTGCGCGAGCAGATGCGCGCCATCCAGCGCGAGCTCGGCGAGCAGGACGGCGGCGCCGGCGAAACGGTCCAGCAACTGCGCGAGCGCATCGAAAAGGCCGACCCGCCCGAGCATGTCATGGAGGAAGTCGAGCGCGAGCTTGGGCGCCTCGAAGCGATTCCGCCGGCCAGCCCCGAGTACTCGATGCTCACCAGCTATCTCGAGCTGATCGCCGAGCTGCCGTGGCAGGTCGCCAGCGAGGACAACCTCGACCTCGACCGGGCGCGCTGGATTCTCGACCGCGATCATTTCGATCTGGAAAAGGTCAAGCGCCGCCTGATCGAGTACCTGGCCGTGCGCAAGCTCAACCCCGAAGGCCGCGGGCCCATTCTCTGCCTCGTCGGCCCGCCTGGCGTGGGCAAGACCAGCCTCGGCCAGTCGATCGCCGATGCGCTCGGTCGCCAGTTCTCGCGCATGAGCCTCGGCGGCATCCGCGACGAGGCGGAAATCCGCGGCCACCGGCGCACCTACATCGGCGCCATGCCCGGGCGCATCATCCAGGAAATCCGCCGTTGCGGGACGAACAACCCCGTGATGATGCTCGACGAGCTGGACAAGCTCGGCGCCGACTTTCGCGGCGATCCCGCTTCCGCGCTGCTCGAAGTGCTCGACCCGCGCCAGAACCATCAGTTCGTCGACCGCTATCTCAACGTCGCGTTCGACCTGTCGCAGGTCATCTTCATCGGCACCGCGAACTACATGGGCACCGTGCCGCCGGCGCTGCGCGATCGCCTCGAAGTGATCGACATTCCCGGCTACGCCGATCCCGACAAGCTCGAGATCGCGCGCAGGTACCTCGTGCCGCGCCAACTGAAAGAGAACGGCCTGAAGAAGAGTCAGTGCCGATGGCGCGCCGCGGGCATCCGCAAGGTCATCGAGGATTACACGCGCGAGTCCGGCGTGCGCGAGCTGGAGCGCCAGATCGGCGCCGTCTGCCGCGCCGTCGCCGCCAAGGTCGCCGACGCCAAGCGCGACGGCCAGCCCGCCATCGTCGACGCCGACTTCGTGCGCGAGACGCTCGGCCCCGAGTACCACGTGCGCGACCGCGACACGCGCATCGATGTGCCCGGCGTCGCCATCGGCCTGGCATACACGCCCACCGGCGGCGAGATCCTGTTCATCGAGGCTGCCGCCTATCCCGGCAAGGGCAACATCACCCTCACCGGCCAGATCGGCGACGTAATGAAAGAGTCCGCCAACGCCGCGCTGTCGCTGTTCAAGAGCCGCGCCCCGACGCTCGGCTACGATGTGAAACAGCTCCAGGAGCGCGACCTGCACATCCACGTCCCCGCCGGCGCCATTCCCAAGGACGGCCCCAGCGCCGGCATCCCGATGTTCACCGCCGTCGCTTCCCTGCTGCTGGAAATTCCGGTCAAAAACAAGATCGCCATGACCGGTGAGGTGACGCTGCGTGGCAAGGTGCTGCCCGTCGGCGGCATCAAGGAGAAAACCCTCGCCGCCGAACGCGCCGGCATCAAGACGATCATTCTGCCCGAAAAGAACCGGCGCGACCTGGAGGAAGTGAACGACCAGGTCAAGAAGCGCTGCAGGTTCGAGTTCGTCGAGAACGTCGACCAGGTGCTCGCGCTCGCCCTTGGCCGCCGCGCGCAGAAGCTGCTCGAAAACAACCAACCCGCGCGCGCTTCCTGATCGCGATCCGGACTTTCGCTCCGCTCAGGTCCGGATCACCCCGCCACTCTGCTACCATCTCCCCATGAAACTCTACACCCGACGCGGCGACACCGGCTCCACGGACCTCTTCGGCGGCCAGCGCGTCGACAAGGATGCGTTGCGCGTCGATGCCTACGGCACCGTCGACGAACTGAACGCCCACCTCGGCCTCGTGGATGCTGCATTGGATCAGCGCACCGCCGCCGAGATGCGCAACGTCCTGCGCGATCTGCAAAGCCGACTGTTCGAGCTCGGCGCCGACCTCGCCAGCCCGCGCCGCGACGACAACGCCAACGACTCCGTCGCCGGCGTTGCGCGCATCGACCAGCCGCAGATCGACGAGTTGGAGCGCCTCATCGACCGTTTCGCCGAGCCCGTCCCCGAGATGCGCCACTTCATCCTGCCGGGCGGCACCGAGACTGCCGCGCGGTTGCACGTCGCCCGCGTCGTCTGCCGGCGCGCCGAGCGCATCTGCGTGGCGCTGCACAAGCGCGAGCCGATCGGCGAGCACGTCATCGTCTACCTCAACCGCCTCAGCGACCTGCTCTTCGCCATGGCCCGCCGCGCGAACCAACTCGCGGGCGTCGATGATGTGCCGTGGCACGAGCGCGAGGAAAGCTGACCACTTTTCATTCCCGGTTTTGAATAGGGGTTTTGAACCACCTGCCTGCGTGCAGATTTATCGCAGTCATTCATCACAAAGCGTTGCAACTGTGCAGTAAACCGCATTGGAACTCCCAATGTCGGGAGATGAATGGGTGTTAAAATAGATGCCATGTTCGGTGGGCTGCATCTTTCATTCCGGGCTCATTCTCTCGGCTGTCTGCCAGCGATTTTCATCGTCCTGCTCTGCTCGCTCCTGGTGGCGCCGGCCGCCTATGGTTTCTGGTGGCTCAAGTACGGCCACGAATGGGAGAAGATTCAGCGTTTCGAAGCGCTGGCCGCTGCAAACGCCGATCGGGATGCGCGAGAAGCTGCCCAGCGCGGTGATTTTCGCACCATCGCCGTCTATCGAGGCTTGGGCGAGTCCGTCGTCCATCCGCCGTCACCGGACATCAACCAGGGCAAGTATTACGGCTGCCGCAGCATCCGCCTGTTCAACGATTCGCCAATGGGTGAGGAGAAACGCGAGTTGAATCAGGCGGTCGTCGACTACGCGCGGCGCTACAACGAGCGCATTCGCAAGCTTCGTCCATAGCGGTCACACTGATCCGTGCCAACCGTTCTGTAGACGGTCGCCGCAATCACCGCGGCAGCGCCTTGTCCAGGTCCACCCAGTATCCTTCCGTCGCCACCGGTCCATCTTCCGGATGCATGCGCAGTGCCGCGACGACGTCGCGCATCGGTGAGGGCACCGGGGCGGTGAAGCGCAGCGGCTCATTGGTGATTGGGTGCTTGATGCCCAGCAGCGCGGCGTGCAGGGCGGGCGTCGCGATCAGCACGTCCTCGCGTTGCGCGGCCTGTGCTTCGAGCTTGGCGCCTTCATCTTTTGGCCGCGCGTAGGTCAGAAAGGGTTGCGCGGCGGCGGTGTGTGGGGGATGCTCGATCTCGCGTGCGCCGACGGGTTCGCCGCCGTAGAGGATGTCGCCGACGATGGGGCAGCCGAGGTAGGAAAGGTGCACGCGGATCTGGTGCGTGCGCCCGGTTTTCAGTTCAAGCTCGACGAGGCAATAGCCGCGATAGCGTTCGCGCACGCGGTAGAGCGTCACGGCATGGCGCGCGGACGAGTCGTGGCGCACGGCCATGGCTTCGCGCACGGTGGGATGCTTGCCGATGGGTTGCTCGATCGCGCCGCCGCTGTCGGGGAGCTGACCGTGGACGAGGGCGAGGTAGGCTTTCAGCGTGGTGCGGCGCTCGAACTGGCGCGCGATGAGCCAGTGTGATTCGTCGCGCTTGGCCACGAGCATGACGCCGGTGGTGTTGCGGTCGAGGCGATGGACAACGCCGGGGCGCGCGTCTTCGGCGCCGAGTGAGGAGAGGCCTTCGATGGTGCCGTCGGCGTGGCTGATCTCGCCGCGTTGCGCCGCGTCGTGCTGTTGCTGGAAGCGATGCGCCAGGGCGTTGAGCAGCGTGCCGGTGAGCTGGCCGCGCGCGGGGTGGACGATCAGGCCCGCCTGCTTGTTGATCACGATCAGGTCGGCGTCTTCGTAAAGAATGTCCAGCGGGATCGGCTCGGGCTTGAGCGTCTTGGCGGGGCGGGGCGGCAGGATGACGTCCACCACGTCGCCGGCGCGCAGCGTCGTGCTGGGTTTCGCGGCCTTGCCGTTCACCGTCACGCCTTCACACGCGATCAGCTTCTGAATCTGGTTGCGGCTGACGCTCTTGAGCTTGTTCTGGAGATAGCGGTCGAGGCGGAGTTTCGCCTGCTTGCTCGGGACGAACTGGAGATGTTCGACGCCTTCCTCGTCCTGCTCGACGGCGGCCGCTTCGGGATCGAGCGCGGCAGCTTCAGGCTCAATGTCGGAGGGGTCGTGCTCGGCAGGGGAAGGATGCTCGGCCATCGGTGATGTTCACGGCGTTTCGGCCGCGCCGTCATCCGCGCCGGTGTCTGTGGTCGTGTTCGCGTCCGTGTCCGTGTCGGGATCGCTTTCGGGCGCGTCGGGCACGTCGATTTCCAGGTCCGGCGCTTCGCCGGCTCCCGCACCGGGCGCGGGCGCGACGCCGGCCGGCAAGCCGGGCACATTGGCCGGCCCCGTCGCGCCGGTGTCCGGCGCATCGCTTTCCGGCGCGAAGGCGATCGGCCGGCGCAGCTCGTCCAGCAACTCGCGCCGCTGGCGCGCCTGGGCGGCGAGCTGCGGCAGCGCTTCGCCCGCCAGCTCGGCGGCCCGGTCATACTGCTCGCGCGCGTCATCCCAATTCTTTTCCGACTCCAGCACCGCACCCAGACCGAGCAGGGCGTTCACGCGATAGACCGTCGGCACCCGCTGCGCGTCCTGCTCCAGCACGCGCTGGTACAGCGCCGCGGCCTGGGCGAGGTCTTCGGCGGGATCGGCTTGCGCCTCGGTCTCACCTTCGAGGCCGTCGAGCGTGCCTTGCTCGTCGAGCGTCACGTCCGGCTGCTCGATCGGCTCGTACCGGCCGATGGCGCGCCGCCGGTACAGATCCGCCGCGCGCAGCTGCGCCAGCGCCTGCACCACCGGATCGTCGTGCGCCTCGGCGACCTGCGCGAAGCCTTCGGGGCTGGTCGCCACGGCCAGGTCGGTCCATGCCTGCTCGTGGCGCTGGGTCACGCGCGAGTGGTAGAAGTTGTAGCCCGTGATGCCCGCCGCGAGCAGGATCACCACGATCAGCACGTAGTTGCCGTACTGGCTCCACCATTCGCCGAAGTTGCGGAAAAACTCGGCGAGATCGTTCTCTTTCAGCTCGTGACGTTCTTCAGAGTCCATAAGCGCCTGTGTCTGTCGTTGTTGAATCGGGGAGGCTGCCGAAGCGCCGCAACACGAAGCGAAGCGAGGCGGCCGGTCGCGGCGCCGTCTGCCGCGCGTGGGTCCATCTTAGGGCGTCGGGGACGCTTCGGCCGGGTCGCGCCGCCGGATTTCGACCACGATCGCGGTGAGCGTGCTGATCACACCTTCCTCCACCACGCGCACGCGCAGCTGCTCCGTGCCCTGGACGTACCGCAGCACCGTGTCCTTGCCGGGCCGCTGCTCCCGGTTGACGAACTGCCAGCCCCGCCGCGGCAGGAATCGGCGGTACATCGTCACCACGTCCACTACCTCTCCCCGGCCCTGGTAGACGTGCCGCACATGCCGGGCCTCGCCCTCCATCGCCGCCTGCGTGCTGCGCGAGCGCAGGAGGCGGAACCCCACCGGCCGGGGCACGTCCGGAATCGGCGAGCGCGGGTCCGCCACCACCCCCGAGCCCGGCTGACCCTCCAGATACTCCCCCTCCGCGCTGAACGGCACCCGCGGTGTCTTCGGCGGCGACTCACAGCCCGGCCCCGCCAGCAGCAGGCCCATCAGCAGCATCAGGTATGACAGGGACTTTCGCATGATCGACACCCTCCGTGGCGCGGCGGCTGAGTATATTCGCCCCCCGAGGGACCCGCAAACCGCCAAACCCTCTCCCGCCGGGAGAGGGAGCACGCGCCGGCTGCGCCGGCGCCGAAAAATGCGCGGACGGCGAACCCCGCGCCCTTGGCGGACCCGCCGCACCTTGCTACACTGTTCGACTCGGCACCCCCAGCCCCCGGTGCGCGAACCCGAAACCAGAAACCCGAAACCCGAAACCGACACCCGCCATGGCCAAGAAACCGATCAGCTCGCAATTCAAGATCCAGGCCCCCGGTGGCTCGGCCACGCCCGCGCCGCCCATCGGTCCGGCGCTCGGCCAGCACGGCGTGAACCCCGGCCAGTTCATCCAGCAGTTCAACGCCGCCACCGGTCATTTGAACGGCAAGGTCGTCGGCTGCGTCATCACGGTCTACCAGGACCGCACCTTCGACTTCGAGATCAAGAGCCCGCCCGCCGCCGTCCTCCTCAAGGACGCCGCCGGCATCGACAAGGGCTCCGGCGAGCCGAACAAGAACAAGGTCGGCAAGGTCACCGCCGACCAGGTCCGCGCCATCGCCGAGGAAAAGACCAAGGAGCTCACCGGCCACAGCGTCGACGCCATGGCCCGCACCGTCGCCGGCACCGCCCGCTCCATGGGCATCGAGGTCGAAGGCGAGCTGTGACAATTCAAAATTCAAAATTCAGAATTTTGAATTGACCATTTTGAATGAACTCCGGGTCAACCACGGACCCGAAACCGTGGGAGATGAGCCCGCCAGCCACACGCGGCGCGGCAAGTCGAAAGGAAACCAGTCATGGCCAAGCGTGCCAAGCGCCTCCGCGCGGACCAGGAAAAGGTCCCCGCCGAGCCCGTGCCTCTCACCGAGGCAGTCAACCGTATCAAGGCGTTCGGCGACACCAAGTTCGACCAATCGATCGAGCTGGTGCTGAACCTCGGCATCGATCCGCGCCAGGCCGACCAGGCCATCCGCGGTGCGGTGTCGCTGCCGCACGGTATCGGCCAGACGCGCCGCGTGATCGCCTTCTGCAGCGACGACAAGGTCGAGGCGGCCAAGGAGGCCGGCGCGGTCGAAGCGGGCGGCGACGATCTGGTGAAAAAGATCGAGGACGGCTGGATGGAGTTCGACGTCGCCGTGGCGAGCCCGGACATGATGCGCAGCGTCGCCCGGCTCGGTCGGGTGCTCGGGCCGAAGGGGCTGATGCCTTCGCCCAAGAGCGGCACCGTCACGCCGAACGTGGTGGATGCCGTCAAGGAGTACGCCGCGGGCAAGGTCGAGTACCGCAACGACGCCGGCGGCAACGTGCACGCAGTGATCGGCAAGAAGAGCTTCGAGCCCAAGCAGCTCGAGGAGAACGCCCAGGCGTTCATCGACCACATCCTGCGCATCAAGCCCACGTCCACCAAGGGCCAGTACGTGGAGCAGGTCGCGATGTCGGCGACGATGAGCCCGAGCGTGAAGATCGCGCTGTCCTGAGCCGGTGCTGAGCGAAGCGAAGATCCGGATCGCAACCAGAAACTGGAAACCAGCAACCAGAAACGAAAACCGCCATGAGCAAGCCCATCAAGGAACTGATCACCACGACCTACCGCCAGCGCTTCGACGGCGTCACCGGCGCGGTCCTGGTCGACGTCCGCGGCATCGACGCGAACAACAACAACCGCCTGCGCCACGATCTCAATGGCAAGGGCATTCGCATCACCGTGGTCAAGAACACGCTCGCCCGCCGCGCGTTCGAGCAGAACGAGCTCGCGCCGCTGACCGAGCTGCTCGACGGCGCCTGTGCCGTGGTCTATCCCAGCAACGGCGATGCGACCGTCGTCAACGTCGCGCGCGAGCTGGTCAAGTGGGCCAAGGAACTGGAGAACCTCGAGTTCCGCGGCGCGGTGATGGAAGGCGCCGTGTTCGGTCCCAATGAGATCGACGCGCTGAGCAAGTACCCCACGCGTGAGGAAGCGCACGCGCAGATCGTGCAGCTCGTGCTCTCCCCGGCCCAGAAGCTGGTCGGCGCGATCACCGGCCCGGGCCAGCAGCTCGCCGGCCTGGTCGACGCCATCCGCCAGAAGCTCGAGGACGGCGAGGAGATCAGGAAAGCAGGGTGAGAAGTATTGCCGATTGCCAATTGCCGATTGAGTCGGTAGCTCGCGATCAACGGTTCGCGCGCGAATCAAATGGCAATCGGCAATTGGCAATCAGAAATGACATCGTCGCCCGACTGGCCCCGCGGGGTTAAATCGCGACAGCGTGTCGCGACCTCTTGGGCGAGTGTTGCTAGCGTAGGAGTTTTATTCCCATGGCTGAAGTGGAAGCCAACATCAAGGATCTGGGCGACAAGCTCGTCGGCCTGTCGCTCAAGGAAGCCGTTGACCTCGGCAACTACCTGAAGGAAGAGTACGGCATAGAGCCGCCCGCCGCGGGCGTCGCGGTCGCCGCGCCGGCCGGTGGCGGTGAAGCCGAGGCGGCCGAGGAGAAGACGGCGTTCGACGTCGTGCTCAGCGGCGCCGGCGATCAGAAGATCAAGGTCATCAAGGTCGTCCGCGAGGCGACGGGCCTGGGCCTGAAGGAGGCCAAGGAGCTGGTCGACAACCTGCCCAAGCCGGTCAAGGAAGGCGCCTCCAAGGAAGAGGCCGACGAGCTCGCCGAGAAGCTCAAGGAGGCCGGCGCCGAGGTCGAGGTCAAGTAAGTTTCGACCCCTCGATGCCTGTTTCGATTCACGTTCAACCGCTCCCGCACACCACGGGAGCGGTTGTTTTTTGGGATAAGCCGGTCCTGAGCGCAGCGAAGGTCCGGATCAGTCGCTCATCCAATCGGTGGTGGCGCGCAGCGCAACCCTGCGCCGCCGAATCTGCCCATCCGGGAGGGAGGGTTATAATCGCGCGTGATGAATCCGTGGGTTGAGCAGGTTCTGGAGGTGTTGCTGGGCGTGGCGGCGGGTCTGGTGATGGTGCTGGTGTTCGCGGGGCTGGTGCAGCTCGTGTTGCGCGCGCGATCTACTTCACCCTCCGGTCACGATGCGGCCGATGCGATCGACGGCGAAACTTCGCAGACCGATCGCGCGACGTCACCGGACGATCCCGGTCCGCTGGTGACGGTCGCCAGCTATCGCGATCTTGAGCAGGCCCATCTTGCGCGGCTGCGCCTTGAGCCGTATGGTGTGCCGGTGTTCATCGCGGATGCCGGCATGGTTGGCGTGAGTTGGTACTACTCGCTCGCGGTGGGCGGGGCGAAGGTGCAGGTGCCGCGGTTCTATGCCGAGCGGGCTGTGCGGCTGCTCGAAGCGCCGGC